>CAYNVA010000380.1:0-1954 GCA_964400575.1 uncultured Thermodesulfobacteriota bacterium
GCAGTGCGCAGCCTGGCTATGGCATTTCTCAGCAGTGCAAGCACCCGGTCCTTTGTCGTAAAATTTTCAATCGTAACGGCAATGGTGGGATGGTGCCCGCCGCCGCCGCCTGCAATAACGCGCCATGCCCGTTCGCGGACAGCCAGCCTGCCTGTCGGGCAGTCCCGTGCGCACAGCTCGCACTGCACGCATGTTGCGCGGTCTATCACAGGCCCGTCGTCGGTCAATTCAATGGCCTTTTCAATGCACATTTTAAGACATTCTCCGCACTGCGTGCACGCGCTGTCAGTTATGTCGACCCTGTGCTGCATGATAATGCCGAAATCCTTCATGTACGGGCTGACGCAGCAGTTGGGGCAGCCCGTCATGCCAATGTTAAACCGGCTGGCGCCATGCAGGGCGCCGGTTGTCAGGTCAGCCATAATATCGGTAAGCCTTTCTTCCTCCATAACGGACTTCACGGACCGGAGCATGTCTTTCAATGCGCTGCGGACAAGAGCGCTGTTCTCGCCGTACTTGGTAAAACAGGTCTCAATATTGTAGAGGGCTTTTTCATCACTGAAAAAAAGCTCGTCTTCCATCTCGGGCATGGGACCGGTGCCTGCAAGGAAAGCCCTGAGCTGCCCGGTCTTTTCTTTGCCCATAAAATCGGCATACACTTTTTCGGTTTCCTGAACCACGTCAGCAGTGACACAATCAAGCCCCCTGTGGCGCGCTACCTTTTCAGCGTGAAGGCGTGCGTAGGCTGTCATGACAGGAGGTATCGGCAGCATTTCAGCCCTCTTTTCAGCATCATTGTCCCACTTCATAAAAATTTCCTTTCACTCTGCGCCTATCTTTGAAGGTATGGGGAGCGGTTCTTTGTAATGCCCGCATAAAGACGGCAAGGTCTTTCTTTTCCTGGTCGGTCAGCTTTAGTCCACCTGTCAGCTTTAAAAGCATGTGCTTAACCGGTTTATTTCGGCACCTTGCTCAGCGAAATGCCCAGCGCGTCTGCCACGCCCTTGCCATAGGCAGGGTCAGCCTTAAGGCAGTTGCCGATATGGCGAATCTGAATCTCATGGGGCGCGCCGCCGATGGCGCGGGCTGTATTGCCGAACAGGGCCGCCTGCTGCTTGGGGCTCATCAGGCGGAACAGCAGGCCGGGCTGGGTGTAGTAATCATCGTCGTCCTTGCGGAAGTCCCAGTGATCGGCAGCGCCATCGAGCGGCAGGGGCGGCTCGGCAGCATCCGACTGCTGCTGCCACTCTCCGGAACTGTTGGGCTCATACCCAAGCGTGCTGCCATAGTTGCCGTCAACACGCATGGCGCCGTCGCGGTGGAAGCTGTGAAACGGGCAGCGGGATGCATTGACTGGGATCAAGTGATGGTTCACCCCGAGACGATACCGCTGGGTGTCGCCATAGGAGAACAGCCGCCCCTGCAGCATCTTGTCGGGCGAGAACCCGATGCCGGGCACCACATTGGCCGGGTTGAAGGCTGCCTGCTCGACTTCGGCAAAATAGTTTTCCGGGTTGCGGTTCAGCTCCAGAACCCCCACCTCGATCAGCGGATAATCTTTCTTGAGCCAGACCTTGCTGAGATCAAAGGGATGGAAGTGGTATTTTGCCGCATCCTTTTCCGGCATTATCTGCACAAACAGGGTCCAGCGGGGGAAGTCTTTTTTTTCAATGCTCTCGTACAGGTCACGCTGGTGGCTCTCCCGGCATTTGCCAATGACCTGCTCGGCCTCTTCATCAGTGAGATTCTTTATTCCCTGCTGGGTGCGGAAATGAAACTTGACCCAGCAGCGCTCCTTCTTTGCATTGATAAGGCTGAAGGTGTGGCTGCCGAAACCGTGCATGTGGCGGTAGCTGGCTGGAATGCCCCGGTCGCTCATGACGATAGTGATCTGGTGCAGTGCCTCGGGCAGCGAGGTCCAAAAGTCCCAGTTGTTGAGGGCGCTGCGCAGGTT
>CAYNVA010000381.1:0-2604 GCA_964400575.1 uncultured Thermodesulfobacteriota bacterium
CATGCCCAACATGCGGGAAGAAAGTGGAGTTTTTCAAGGACGATGCCGTTCGTACATGCCGGGGCTGTGGCGCGCGGGTGGCAAACCCGCAACTTGATTTCGGCTGCGCATCCTACTGCAAATTTGCAGCCCAGTGCCTGAAGGAACTGCCGCCCGAGGTGCTTGCCCGTCAGAAGCATCTTTTTGCCGAGCGCGTTGCCTGCGAGATGCGCAGGTTTTTGGGCGATGATGAGCGGCGCATACGGCACGCAGAGAAAGTGGCGCAGCTGGCTGAAAAGATCGCCCAGGCAGAGGGCGCCGATATGGCCGTAGTTCTGACGGCTGCTTATTTGCACGATATCGGCATTGTGGATGCTGAAAGGTTGTACAACAGCAGCGCAGCGAACTATCAGGAAGAGCTGGGGCCGCTCACGGCGCGCGGCATCCTGCAGGGGCTGCATGCCGGGGAGCAGCTGGTTGAGGAGGTGTGCGATATTATCGGCCACCATCACCATCCCCGGCCGGTTGAAACCCGCAACTTTATGGCCCTCTATGATGCCGACCTGATCGTAAATATTCAGGAGGGCGATATTGAGAAGCCCCGGGAGCCGGATACGCTTGCGGCCCTCATAGAATCGCGTATGCTCACAGCAGCCGGCAAGCTGGTTGCGCAGGAATTTTTTGAGCTGGCAGGTTCGCAGGTTGAACGCTAGGATGTATAGTCTTTTTGGTCCCACAACAATATCTGTGGGTGTTTCTAATAGTCTTTATGTAGTTTAAGAACCCTTAGAAAAGAAGCCAGAATTCAGTAGTCAGCATTCAGAATAGAAGACAACAAGGCTTCAAGGATTTTACTTGTTTCTTCCAGAGAAACAGATTCTGAAACGTTCCCGCTGTTTTTTTATGCGGACTTCTGGCTCCTGAATTCTGAATTCCAACTCTTGAAACTAAATTTTGCACTGTATCTGAGTTTGCAGCACAAAGCAGGGAGCCATGAAATTAAAACGCAACATTATTGAGATAGATCAGGAAAGCTGCAACGGCTGCGGCGCCTGTGTGAGCGCCTGTGCCGAAGGTGCCATCGCCATTGTTGACGGCAAGGCGCAGGTGATTTCCGATACTTACTGCGATGGCCTCGGGAACTGCATCGGCGAGTGCCCGCAGGACGCGCTGAAGATTGTTGTGCGGGAGGCCGACCATTTTGATGAGCAGGCCGTTGCCCGGCATGTGAAAGTTCAAAGCTCTCGTTCAAGCGGCCCCGGCGCCTCGTGTCAATGCCCATCGGCAGCGGTTCAGCAGATTAAGCCGAAAACCGGTTTTGCAGCAGAGCCGTCAGTGAGCAACTCGGCGCTTTCCACCTGGCCGGTTCAGCTGCGCCTTGTGCCTCCCCACGCGCCTTTTCTCAAGGGCACCGACCTGCTGGTTGCCTCGGACTGTACCCCATTTGCCTACGGGGGATTTCATCGCGACTTTCTGCAGGGCAGGGTTTTGCTTGTGGGTTGCCCGAAGCTTGACGACCAAAAGCTGTACGTTGACAAGTTTACAGAAATTTTCAAACAGAATGATATAAAGAGCATTACGGTTGTCGTCATGGAAGTTCCGTGCTGCCAGGCAATGCCGCAGATCGTCAAGGCGGGCCTGAAGGCGGCAGGCACATCAGTGCCACTGGAGACCGTTGTTGTGAGTGTTGGCGGCGATATTGTGGAAAGAACAAAGATTGAGGGATTGAGGAATTGAGGGATTGAGGGATTGAGGAATTAAACTAACTATTGGAAATGAAAGCATATGGAATGGGAAAAAGAGGCGGAAGGCGTACTTAAAGATATTGCCGTACCGCCCATGATGGCGCAGTTTGTGCGCCTGGACGCAGAGCGCCGGGCGTTGCAGAAGGGGCTGGCTAAGGTCACGACAGCATGTGCAAAGGCAACCCGGAAGGGCTATGAGCGAACCTTCGGCTGCGAGGCGACAGAGGTTATTCGCCGCATGGGCCGGGGCGAAGATGTGGGCCTGCCTGATGCCTTTTTTGAAGATGATGACGCTGAGCTTTTCAAGATCGAACTCTGTCCGGCCAAGTACGGCGCCTGCACGGCCGAGAAGCGCGAGATGATGCTGGCGGTGCTTGTGCCCCTGCGTGAAAAGCTTAAGCAGCTTAACGCCACCCGTATTGTTCTTGAAAAGGCCCGCACCCCCATTATGTCGCACCATGTTTTCCGCATAGCCATTATCGGCTGCCCCAACTGCTGCATGTCGCCGTATTTTAACGATTTCGGCATCATCTGCCAGCTGCGGCCTGAAGTCAAAACTGAGGGCTGCACGCAATGTCAGGCCTGCGTTGCAAGCTGCACTGAAGGCGCCATAACGCTTCAGGACGGCAATCCCGTCATTGATTATGCGCGGTGTGTTCTGTGCGGAGGATGTGAAAAGGAATGTAAAAAAGAGGTTATTTTTAACAAGGAAAAAGGCTACAAGGTTGTCGTCGGCGGCACGGGGTCGCGTCATCCCCGTATTGCGCAGACTGTTACTCAATGGACCGATGCAAACGGCGTAACGGCGATACTTGAAAAAGTCCTTGCTGCATACCGCAAGTTTCCCGTGGAGAAAAAAGAGATTTCATTTCATGAAATG
>CAYNVA010000382.1:0-8878 GCA_964400575.1 uncultured Thermodesulfobacteriota bacterium
GCCGTCTATCTTGCCTTTCTGTTCACCCTTGCCCTTACCTTCGATTTTTCAAGCGAAGTGCTGGGTATCCTGCTTGCAGGATCCATGATCGTCATGCTGGGAGTGATTGACGATCTGCGGCCCCTGGGCCCCGGGCTGAAGTTGCTGGGGCAGGCCGTTGCCGTGCTTGTGCTCATGCGGGCCGGGCTCTATATTAAAATTGCCGTGCTGCCGCCCGGCGCGGGCTTTGTGCTCACCTTCTTCTGGCTCATGGCCACCATCAATGCCTTCAATATCATCGACATCATGGATGGCCTTTGCCCGGCAGTTGCCTGCATAGCCTCGGCAGTGCTGTTCATCGTGGCGCTTATAAACCGTCAGACCATGATGGCCATTCTTGCCGTGTCGCTCGGGGGCGCTCTCATCGGTTTTCTGCGCTACAATATGCGGCCCGCCCGCATCTATCTGGGGGATGCGGGCAGCATGCTTCTGGGCATCACGCTGGGCGCGCTTGCCATGATGGGCCACTACTCGGACCGCAATCCCGTGGGCTATTTCGCCCCGCTGCTCATTCTGGGTGTACCCCTGTTTGACACTGCCTATGTCATGGTGCTTCGCTGGCGCCAGGGCATACCGGTCATACAGGGCAGCCCGGATCATTTCGCCCTGCGCGTGCGGCGGGCAGGCTGCTCGGTCAGAACAACGGTGCTTCTGTCCTGTGCAGCCGGTGGCGGGCTGGGGCTGCTTGGTCTTGCAAGCATGCTCGTGCAAAGCACTGGTGCAGCCCTGGCAATTTTTGGGGCGGCAGCCCTTGCGCTGGTCATTGCCGGCGGCTGCCTTATGCGCATTGATATGACGCAACGGGAAGAGAGGGCGGCGGGTTAGAAGGTTAGAAGATTGGAGGGTTTGCTCATCATCTAAACAGCTAACCTTCTCATCATCAAGATTTGCCAATCATCTTGTTTCCGTCCGGAGCTTGAAGCAATGTTGAGTAGCGGCAATACAGCTGTGAAGATAACCGATACCATATGGCAGGTGGGAGGTGATGGACTGTCGGCAGCGGGCGACTCGGCAGTGTATCTTGCTGCTTTCGGCACAGAAGCCGCGCTCATTGATGCCGGCTGCGGCCATGGGCATGCCAAAATCATTGCCAATATAAAAAAATGCATCAGCCCGGAGACAAAAATCGACTATCTTTTTCTCACCCACTGCCATTATGACCATACGGGCGGTGCTGACCGCCTGCGCAGGCAATTTGGCTGCACACTGGTTGCCCATGAGCAGGACGCTGCTTTTCTTGAATCGGGCGACAGCGATGTGACAGCGGCATCATGGTACAATGATGCGTTAGCGCCGTTTACCGTCGACCATAAAGTTAAAGGCGCTGAAGAGATTTTCCGTATCGGCACGGGCACTATCAAAGCCCTGCACGCGCCCGGACATTCGCCGGGGTCTATGGTGCTGCTTACGGAAAGCCATGGGCAGAACGTGCTGTTCGGCCAGGATGTGCATGGCCCGCTGCACCCGTCGCTGCTGTCAAACCGCGGCGACTATATCGCCTCGCTTACCATGCTGCTGAGGCTTGAGGCAGATATACTCTGCGAGGGACATTTCGGCATCTATCGGGGCCACGACAAAGTGAGGAAGTTTATTGAGTCGTTTATTCTATAATTGAACAGCGAGACTGGCCATGGTCAACAATGATATTTTAAAAAAACTGAGGATTGCTTTAACGCTCAAGGACACCGATATTCTTGAGATTCTGAAACTTGCGGGCATGGAGCTGAGCGCTGCAGAGCTGAACGCTCTCTTCAGGAAACCCGACCACAGAAACTATAAGGAATGCGGAGATCAGGTGCTCAGGCGTTTTCTGGACGGCCTCATCATAAAAATGCGCGGCCCCCGCGAGCATGCCCAGGTGCGCACCTGGAAAAACCCGGAGCAGGGGAAGGGCGCAGATCGGAGGTCTGGGGTCGGCGGGGGAAGAGACGCAAGATTTAAGGTGCAAGATTCAAAACTGAACAAGTCGTAAAAAATCGCTCGCCGCGGCTGATGCCTGAACGGAGTTTTGAGCAGGGGCGTGAAAAACAGTTCGGATGTAAGAGTTTGGGGATCGGAGCAGGAGAGTTCATTGTTCAGAGTATTTTTTACTCCGACATCCCAACGCTGACCTCCGGCCTCTGATTTCAGATCTCCGGACTACAGAGCACGCAGGCGGAGGCTGTACAATCTGCAGGAAAGGGGTTTTCAGGCATGCAGAAAAACAATGCGCACGAGAGTCGTTTTCCGTATGTTTTTATCTTCATTTTCCTCGTCTTTGCTGCGGGCATCATCACCGTGGGCTGGTTTCTCGTGTCTGGCATGGACACGGCCGAAGCGCATACTCCCGTGCAGGAGCGTCTGTGGAAGCTTGTTCTGCTGATCATCGTTCTGCTTCTGGGCACAGGGGCTGTTCTGCTGCTTGTCTGGCGGCAGCTGTATCAGGGGGCGCAGGCGCTGCGTATTGAGAAGGACAA
This sequence comes from uncultured Thermodesulfobacteriota bacterium, assembly GCA_964400575.1. Lineage (GTDB taxonomy): Bacteria > Desulfobacterota > WTBG01 > CAIYCZ01 > CAIRTM01 > CAIWCT01. Next base: position 2,496 of record CAYNVA010000382.1, read on the forward strand.
TCTTAAAGCCATTTTCGCATCTTCGCCCGTAGGCATGCTCCTGCTTGATGAAGAATTGATAATAGCCGATGCCAATGCCGTGGTTGCGGAGATCGTATCAAAAGAGCCAGCGGAAATCATGCAGCATCAAGCGGGACGCGGGTTGGGGTGTGTTCACAGTCTTGAGCATGAAAAAGGATGCGGTTTTGCCAATGCATGCGGGGCATGTCCCTTGAGGCAATCGATTCTTCAGGTCTTAGCCTCCGGGATATCCGTTCGCGGAGCTGAAGTTCAGCCCACCCTCCTGCTGAACGGCCGGGCGCATCGGCCGTGGCTGATGGTCAGCGCGGAGCCGGTTTTTCTTAATGGCCGTAAACATGTCATTGTTGCCATCAATGACATCACCGAGCGCAAGCGTGCGGAGGAGGCTCTGAAGGAAAGCCAGGAACGGTTCAAACAGCTTGCCAAAGTGTTCCCCGAAACAATTTTCGAGTGCGATCTGGCGGGCACTATTACCTATACCAATAAACATGCCCTTGAACGTTTCGGCTACACCGACGAAGATTTTTCAAAAGGGCTTGCTATTATTAATTTAGTTGCCCCCGAAGATCGTGCTGCCGCAATGGAGCAAATACGGGAAAGGCTTGAGGGGAAAACCGGCGGGTATATGGATTTCCGGGCTTTACGAAAAGATGGCAGCACCTTTGCAGCTCTGAGTCTTACGGCTCAGATCATGCGCAATGGACAGCCCATGGGACTGCGCGGCTTCATTCTGGACATCACCGAGCGCAAGCATGCCGAAGAAGAGCTGCGCGAGGCCAACACCCAGCTTGAAAAAGCCATAGCCCGGTCCAACGAAATGGCCATGCAGGCCCAGATGGCCAATCTGGCCAAGAGTGAGTTCCTGGCCAATATGAGCCATGAAATCCGCACCCCTATGAATGCAGTCATCGGTATGACGGGGCTGCTCCTTGACACGAGCCTGTCACCGGAGCAGCTCCAGTATGCCCAGATCGTACGCACGAGCGGCGAAGCGCTGCTGGGGCTGATCAATGACATCCTTGATTTCTCAAAGATCGAAGCCGGTAAGCTCGATCTGGAAACACTTGATTTCGACCTGCGCACGACACTGGAGGACACGGCCGAGTTGCTGTCGTTCAAGGCCAGTGAAAAGGGGTTGGAGATGGTCTGCATAGTCGAGCCAGATGTGTCCGTTCTGCTGCAGGGCGATCCGGGCCGGCTTCGCCAGATTTTGGTGAACCTGGGCGGCAATGCCGTCAAGTTCACCCACACGGGCGGGGTCACGCTTCACGCTAGCCTGGAAGCCGAAAACGAAAGTCAGGCCACCGTGCGCTTCGCCGTTACCGACACCGGCATCGGCATCCCCCGTCATAAACAGCATATGCTCTTTAACCCCTTCACGCAGATCGACGGCTCCACCACGCGCAAATACGGGGGCACGGGGCTTGGCCTGTCCATCTCCAAACAACTGGCCGAACTGATGGGGGGCGCCATCGGCCTTGAGAGCAGAACGGGCCAGGGCTCAACTTTCTGGTTCACCGCCGTCTTTAAAAAGCAGCCTGCCGGGCGCGTGCGCGAGCTGCCGCCCCTTGCCGACCTGACCGGGGTTCGCGTGCTGGTGGTGGATGATCACAGGGTCAACCGCCTGCTGGTAACGATACTGCTGAAAAGCTGGGGCTGCCGTTTCGCTGAAGCCCCGGATGGCAAAACGGCAATCGAGCAGCTGCGGGAGGCGGTCATCCAGGGAGATCCCTACCGCATCGCTCTGCTTGACATGCAGATGCCTGATATGGATGGCAGGGAGCTGGGCCAAAGGATTAAAGACAGCCCCGATACTCAGGATACGCAGCTGATCATGATAACGTCGGTTGGGGAGCGGGGCGATGTGGCGCGGCTCAGAGCTGTGGGCTTTGCCGGGTACCTGATCAAGCCGCTGCGCGAGTCGCTGCTTCGTGATTGCATGGCGCTGGTGCTGGGGCGCGGAGAAACGCCGAACACGGCGCCGGCTGCCGATCTGGTCACCCGGTACACGGTATGCGAGGTTCGCAAGCAACGGACGCGCATTCTGGTGGTAGAAGACAATGCCACAAATCAGCTTGTGGCTCTCAAAATTCTTGAAAAGCTTGGGTACCGGGCTGATGCCGTTGCCGATGGCAAGGAGGCCCTTGCCGCTTTGCGGGACATTCCCTACGATCTGGTGCTGATGGATTGCCAGATGCCGGAGCTGGATGGCTTCGAGACAACGCTCCAAATCCGCAGCGCGACGTCTGCTGTGCGCAATCACAAGGTGCCTATCATCGCCATGTCCGCCCATGCCGCGCAGGCAGACCGCGAGAGATGCCTGAAGGCAGGGATGCAGGACCATCTGAGCAAACCTGTGGAGCCAGCAAAACTGGCTGCGGCACTGGAGCGCTGGCTGCAGGGGGATGAACCTGAAAAAGAAAAGCTCGAAACCGCCATTGCGAAGGCAACTGCAGAGAGGCAGGCGACCGGCGAGAAAAAAACCGAACCGGACAGCGCTGTGGCCGTCGGGCAGGCCCACAGAATCAAGGGCGCAGCAGCCACTATGAGCGGCGATGCCCTGCGCGCCGTGGCCCTTGATATGGAACAGGCAGGCAAGACTGGTAATGTTGAGGCCCTGCGGACCCTTCTGCCTGAGCTGGAGCAGCGGTTCGCCGAGTTGAAGGACGTGCTTTTGAAGATGTGAGGGGTGAGAGATTTAAAATTTTGGATTCAAGAGGGGTGGCAGTTCTTGAATTGTGAATCAGCAATTCAGAATGAATTAAATATTTTTTTAACCGTAGGGGAGGGGTTTATCCCCTCCCGCGGGCGGGCATAAAGCCCGCCCCTACATTAAAAATCTTGAATCGTTTCTGTCTTCTTGAATACCGGGCAGGTTTGAAACCTGCCCCTGTATTATACATTTTGAACGTTCTTCAATTTGGAATTTTGAAACCTTAAATCCTGAGTCCATCCCCCCTCCGACCCCACGTTTCTCACAAGCTCTGGCGTATGGTGTTCTGCGTCTGCTCCAGCAGCGAAGCGTAGTCGCGCCCTTCGGGGTAGATCGGCTTTAGAAACCGCAGCGTTATCTTGCCGGGCCGGGGAAAGCGGCTGCCGATCGAGAGTGATTCAAAAGCGCCCTTGATGGCAACGGGCACAATGGGCACATTGAGCTCTTTGCTGAGAATGGCAAAGCTCTTTTTAAACGGCAGGAGGCTGCCGTCACGGCTGCGGGCGCCTTCGGGAAATATGACCATGTTCCTGCCGCTTTTGAGCACGGCTGCGGTCTGCTGCAGGGCAAGCTTCAGGCCGCTGTTGATGTTGGCGATGATGACATTGCTGTTTTCCGCCATGAGCCGCCTGAACCCCGAATGAAAATGTTTTTCTTTGGCTATAAAGAATGTTTTTTTCAGGATGCTGCCCTTGATCGAGCTGGCAACGATCAGCGCGTCCATAAAGCTCTGGTGGTTGGGAGAAAAGATACAGGCAGCATTGGCCGGTATGTTTTCAAGGCCCTGTACTTCAAACTTGAAATAGAGCCGTGAGAGGGGCTTGAATATCCACCGGCAGAGGCTGAGCACGATGATGCGCCTGGGCAGCTGCAGGTTGATCTCTTCACGCAGTATTTCCTTCCAGTTAATGTCCTCCCGGCAGATGCGGACCTTGGCGTCGCGCAGGTGCTCGCAGAGCGCCAGGATATTGGGGAATTCGGCAAGCCGGGCATCGTCCAACTGCAGGCCGAAGGTTTTTTCAATAAACACCAGCAGCTCGATCTTATCAAGGGAGTCAAGGCCCAGATCCAGTTCAAGGTGATGCCAGGGCTGGAAGGCTCTTTTGCCGGCGGAGTCCATATAAGCCTTCACGATGGCGTATTCTTCAAAATCAGGCTGCTTGACGTCGGCCACGTCCACTGCGGCGCGCTGCGCCAGGGCCGGCAGCAGAAACCGCTTCAGCTTCCCGAGCTTTGTTCTCGGGAGCCCATCGCGCTGAATGGTAAGCCCCCGTATTTTCCGATACGACGGAACGCTGTTGTTGTAGGCATCAATAACCGTCCAGCGGAGCGTTTCCCGGAGGTTCACTATTTTTTCTTTTATGGCCTGTGCGAAATCAGGCACCAGTATGGAGCCCAGCGAATCGCCGTCCTGGTACACACCGATTTCTTTCACCAGCGGGCTTGCCGTGATGATGGCCTGCTCGACCTCTTCAGGGTTGATGTTTTTGCCGTTCGGCAGGACGATGATTTCCTTGATGCGGCCAGACACATACAAATAGCCCTTGTCATCCAGATACCCTTTATCCCCCGTGTGGAACCAGCCGCCCTGCAGCACGGCAGCGGTTGCCGCAGGGTCATTGTAATAGCCCTGCATGACCACAGGCCCGCGAACCACGATCTCGCCGCCGATGATTTTTACCTCGACCCAGGCATGCGTTCTGCCCACGCTCCCGATTTTTATATCACTCGGGGCATTGTTTGAAATCGTTGGGGATGTTTCCGTAAGGCCGTAGCCGTCGAGCATTTTAAAGCCCATGGCCCGGAAGCCGGCCAGCAGTTCGATGTCAAGAGCTGAGCCGCCGCAGACCATGAAGCGGATAGCGCCGCCGAAGCCGACCTGCACTTTTTTAAATAATATTTTCCCGAGGCCGTAGCTGCCGATAGCTTTTGAAAGGGTAAACAGCGCAGCGGCTGCAGGGCTTTTTTTGATTTTTGCTGTAATGCCGTCATAGAGCATGCGGTACAGCCGCGGCACACCGATGAACATAGTTACCTTGTATTTTTGCAAAGCCTGAAGTATGGCCTCAGAATTCAGCTGGTCGACGATGACGGTTGCCGCGCCCGCCCGCAGGGGAATGAGGATAGTGCCCTGCAGGGGGAATATGTGATGAAAGGGCAGAATGGCAATAACCTTATCGGATGGGCCGTAATAGGCCGGATCAAGATAGAGGTTCTGCACGGCCTTCAGGTTGCCGTGCGATAGCATGACGCCCTTGGGCGAGCCCGTTGTTCCCGATGTGTAGATAATGACGGCCGTGGCCTGCTCATCTGCCTCAATGGCAACCTCCTGACTTGATGCCGCAGGCGCTTCTAATTCATCAATATTGATCGTCAGCGGTGCGAGGCCGGTCTGCTGCAGAGCCTCGTGCAGCACGGAAGCGGTCTGTGCCGAATAAAAGATAAGCGCGGGGCGGCAGTCGTTGACGATATAGGCGACATCGGCGGCAGCCGAAAAACAGTCAACCGGAACGGCAATGCCTTTATGCAGCCACAGGCTGTACAGGGCATACACCCATTCGGGCCTGTTTTCAGCCAATATGACGGCCCGCTCCCCCGGAGCAAGGGAAAACGCTCTGCTGAAGCCGGCGATATTTTCATGCAGCTGCCGGTAGGTGATATCGTTATTTTTAAAGGCCAGCGCGGGCCTGTCGGATGGTTTGGAAATCATGGTCTGCTCCCTGTAAAAATTATGGGGGCCGTTGCAGCAACAAGCTTCCCGGCCCTGCTAGAGAATACCACTCTGGCGGCAGAAACGCAATGTGCTGCAGGAAAATGCCTGCGAGGTTTTTTGCCCGCCTGTTTTTGCGTTGACAAGCAGGGGATACTTACCTATTTTCATGGTTCAAGATTGTAGTGGCGGGCTTTATGCCCGCCCGCGGGAGGGGATAAACCCCTCCCCTACGGCAAAAAGCATTTTGAAGCGCAGGTCCGCAGCGGCGGAACCGCGGGATTCGAGCACCGGGCACACACGCAGATCTGCCCCTGTGATTCCTTGAATCTTGATTTTAATGCATGAACATAAGGAGAAAACACCATGCTTACCGAGAAACAGCTCAACAACTATGCCGACGTGCTCATCTGGGGACTGAAGACCGCACGGACCCGGACATACAAAAAAAACGATGTCGTTCTGGTGCGCTATAATCTGCCTGCGCTGCGGCTTGCCGAAATCCTGCAGCAGCGGCTGCTCGGCATGGGCCTGCACCCTGTTACGCGCCTGCTTGCCACGGCAACCATGGAGCGCACGTTTTATAAAATGGCCAATGACAAACAGCTGGTCTTTGAAGCCCCGGGAGAGCGCGAGCTGTATGCCAATCTCAACGGCAGTATTTTTTTGTACGCACCCGAGTCGCTCACCCACCTGCAGGACATTGATTCAGCCCGCATTGCAAAGACGATGATAGCCCGCAAGCCGCTCAAGGACATCATGTTCAAGCGCGAGGAAGAGGGAAATCTGGGCTGGACCCTGTGCACCCTTCCCACGCCGCAGGTGGCAAAGCATGCGGGCATGTCGCTGCGGCAGTATACCGACCAGGTCATAAAGGCATGCTACCTTAATGCGAAAAACCCCGTTGCTGCATGGGAGGAGATTTTTAAAAACGCTCAG
>CAYNVA010000383.1:0-2588 GCA_964400575.1 uncultured Thermodesulfobacteriota bacterium
GCCTGATGGTTGCCGACTGAAAAATATTGCCGGGCCGCTTGTAGGTCTGCTGCAGAAGTACCGCATCGGCCCAAAGCTCTGAATCAAAAGCGCTGCCCTGGGCGTCCAGCACCCCCACGACAAGCCACTGTCTGCCCCCGAAATACGGCCGGCCCCCCAGTTCACAATCCTTGTAAGCAGTTGCGACATTGGCGCCCACGACGAGCTCGGCCAGGCCCGGCTTGAAAAATCTGCCCTGCGCGATTTTCACTACGCTTCGCACATCAAGGGCGCGCTGCGACACGCCGCGCAGCTGAACCATGGCATTGGTCTTCCCATTGCGTATCGGCAGCATGACGATCACCACCACCTCGGGGCTCACCAGCGGCTGCCGGCCCTTGCCGCGCATGACATCGGGGGCGTCGGCTGCGATGCGAATCTGCTCTACGTTCAGGGCGCTGTCCATTTCGGCAGTTGCGCCGCCCCGCCGGATGATGGCGTTGTAGGGGGAGCCAGACGCGACAAGCGTTGCCTGAAACCCCTGCGCCATGGCAAGCATGGCGATGAAGACCGACACGACGCCGGCTATGCCGAAAACGGCAACAGCCGTTGACACCCACCTGACCCGGACGCTGCGAATATTATATATGATCGGGATGGACATGGTTTTTATTATTCAGAAATTAAGGGATTGAAGGATTCATTTTAGAAATCTATAATCCGATTTCACGGGCACTATAGACCGGGCCCCCCGCAAGATCATCAATTCCTCAATGTTTATTTTTTCAATCCAAAATCCGCATTCAAAAATCCAAAATCGCTTACACTCTCCGCAGCGCTTCCACGATCTTTAGCCGCATGGCAAGCATGGCAGGGATCCACCCGGCAGCTATGCCTGCCACAAGAGCAAACACCATACCGGCGCACATCTTTTCCGGCGACAGATAAAACAAGGGCAGAAAGCCGTTTGTGGGATCGCCCCCGAAGGTGTAGAGCTTGGCAAGGGTTATGCCTATCAATCCGCCCGCAAGTGCGTAGAGAAGCGCTTCGGCAAGAACCAGGGCCATCACCGTCCGGTCGGAAAACCCGAGCGTCTTGAGCACTGCCAGCTCACCCGTGCGCTCCCGCACGGACATGGCCATGGTGCTGCCCGTTACCAGCAGCAGGGTGAAAAATACGATGCTCCCCACTGATATCATTATGCCCTTGATATTGCCGATCTGCTTGACAAGACCCGTGGCAAAAGATTTTTCCGACTCTGCCTTGACTTCAAATGGGGAATTGGCAAACTGGTCTTCAATGTCTTTGGCGATTGCCGCGGTATTGTCCGGGTTGTCTACCCGCACCATGTACCAGCCGACCGTGCCCTTGCCAAACTCGCGGCGTTCATCCAGATAATCATAGCGAAACCAGAACTGGGTTTCGTCGTCTTCATTGCGCGTGCCGCTGTAGACGCCCCGTATATTAAATTCCCATCTGCCGGGGAAAATGCCGCCCTGAATAGGGACGCGGTCGCCGATTTTCCAGCCGAAGCGCTGCAGCAGCTTTTTACCCACAACGGCGCCCTCGCGGTCGGCGCAGAAATCGCGCCACTGTGCCGGCGGGACGGTAAACTCCCGGTACATTTGCAAAAAGGTCTTGTAGTCGATGACGATCTGGACGAAAAAGTTTTTTTCATCCTTGTAAATGCCGCCGAACCAGATCGCGTAGGAGACATCCTTGACACCCCTGATCTGCTGTATCCGCTCCATGTAGGAAATCGGCAGGGGCTGAACAAGCGAGGTTTTATTCATGACCACGAGCCGGTCGGCGCCTGCAACCTCCACGCTCTGGTTGAATGTGCTGTCGATAGTTCCAAGCAGGCTGAACAGGAACAGCGCCACGGCAAACGAGCCCATGGTCAGGGCTGAGCGGGTTTTTTTGCGCAGCAGGTTGGCCACCAGCAGGGGAAAGAATTTGAAAATAATCATTGCAGCTTTTTGCCCTCGATGAGGACTCCTTTATCAAGATGCAGCACCGTGCCGGCGCGCTCTGCTGCGCGCGGGTCATGGGTGACCATGAGAATAGTTTTGCGGTGTGCTTTGGAAAGCTCTTCAAGCAGATTCAGGATTTCATCGGCGCTGGCGCGGTCGAGGTCGCCTGTGGGCTCATCGCACAGCAGAAACGTGGGGTCGGCCACTATGGCCCGTGCTATGGAAACCCGCTGCTCCTGGCCGCCCGAGAGCTGCCGGGGATAATGAAACTTGCGCTCGGTAAGGTTAACCGCGCCCAGGGCCATCTCCACATGCTGCCTGCGCTCGGCCTTGGTGAGGCTGGTCAGCAGCAGCGGCATTTCCACATTCTGGAAAGCCGTGAGCACGGGGATAAGATTGTACATCTGGAAGATAAAGCCCACATGCCGGGCACGCCACGCCGTAAGCTTCGGGCCCGACATGTGCGTTACCTCGTCGCCCGCCACGGTGATGCTGCCTGCAGAGGGCACGTCCAGCCCGCCGAGCAGGTTCAGAAGCGTGGTTTTGCCAGAGCCGCTGGGGCCCATGAACGCCACAAACTCGCCTTCCTCCACGTCGAGGTTCAGCCCCTGCAGCACGTGAATCTCCTGGCCGCCG
>CAYNVA010000384.1:0-10880 GCA_964400575.1 uncultured Thermodesulfobacteriota bacterium
AAAATAGTATAGCCATATGCGCACAGGTGAGCTTTTGGTGAGAGTAGCCCGTGCGGTTCGAGCGATTGGCATGACATCATTGCCAGTTTCTCTTGCGAGAATAGAGCACGGGCAAACGAAACAAAGGCTCACCATAAGGGCGCATGGCTACAACAAAAAGAAAAATGCTCTAGCGCATGCAATCGAACCAAAATGTATGCGGCGGCCATAAGCACACAATGGCTGATCCGGTGTGCATCGGGCTGGAGCAGAAAGTGCGGAAAAATCAAAGGCACGGGCCGTTTTGAAACAGCCAGTGCCTTTTTTATTATACGGGATGTGCGGCTTACAGGCCCTGCAGCGCTTCTTCGGCGATCTCGCGCAAATCATCATCGGTTGCGGTCATGATGATGATGTTCAGCTTGCTTTTTAGCCCCTCCTTCAGGTTCAGCTGCGCCTCGGGCGCAAGTGCCACAAGCGCCGCGACCGCGTCTCTCGCCACCTTGATGTCTTCGTAGTCAAGCAGCAGAAAAAGCGTGCTCCAGTCATCCGGCATGCCGAATTCCTTGAGATATTTTCTCACCGCAGGGCCGAATTTTTTCGTGCCGGCCCGCTCGTGAACCTCCTTGAGCGCCGCGGCATGCTCTTTTGAAGCTTTTTTGCCCTTGAAAAGATTCTCTATCTCCTTGAGATACATTTTCTGCGCCCACTCTTTTCTGGGTGATTTCGGACGCTGATCATTGGGCTCTTTGGAAACATGGCTGCTGCTGTCCCGCTTCCGGTCTATTTCCTTCCAGCTGGGTTTTTCCCTGTCGTCGTCGTCATCATCATATCCGGCTGTCATGGTGCTGTCTCCTGTGGTTGATGCTTTGTTTAACGGCCCTTGAATGCAGGGGCCCTTTTCTCGATAAAGGCTTGCATGCCTTCTTTCTGATCCTCTGTTTCAAAAAGATCAGCAAACGTGTCGATCTCAAGCTTCAAAGCCTCGCGAAGGGGCATCTCGAAACCGCGGCTGATCAGGCGCTTTGCCTGAATGATGGCAAGCCGGCCCTGGTGGCTTATTTTGCACGCCATGTCCAAAGTGACCGCCATCAGGGTCTCATGGGGCACGACGCGGTTGACAAGGCCGATGGCAAGCGCCCGCTCGGCAGTGATATGCTCGCCGGTAAAAATCAGTTCCTTGGCCACGGCCGGGCCCACAAGCCGCGAGGTGCGCTGGGTTGCGCCCCAGCCGGGAATAATGCCCAGTATCGTCTCGGGCAGGCCGAAAACCGCCGTGTCCGAGGCGATGCGGATATCGCAGCTGAGTGCGACCTCGACACCTCCGCCGAGTGCAAAGCCGTTGATGGCTGCTATAACGGGTTTGTCCATATCCTGTATGGTTGTAAACAGCCGGTGACCGAGCTCTGAATAGATGCGTGCCGTCTCGGGGGTTTTGCCCAGCATTTCCTGAATGTCGGCGCCTGCCACAAAGGCGCGTCCTTCGCCAGTGAAGACCAGCACCCGAACGGCCGGGTTGCTCTGCATATCACGCACCGCTTCCATTGTTTCGGTAACGGTTGCCGTGTTGAGCGCATTGAGAACCTGGGGCCGGTTAAACGTGATGATGCCGATCCCGTCATCGACAAGGCTTGTTTTTATAGTTGTATACTCTTTCATGCTTGTTTCCTTTTTGCAGGCGCATTGCCGTTATCTGTATGGATGCTGCGGGGCATTTACCGGTCGCGCGTCACAATGAGGCTCACCGCCTCGGCTCCCCCCAGGCACAGCGAGGCCATGCCTGTTTTTGCTCCCCGCTGCTTCATCGCATGCAGCAGCGTCACCAGCACCCGTGCGCCGCTTGCGCCGATGGGGTGGCCCATGGCTACGGCGCCGCCGTTCACGTTCAGCTTTTCCAGCGGGATGCCCAGCTCGCGCGCGATGGCAAGCGTTGTTGCGGCGAATGCTTCATTAATTTCATGAAGGTCGATGGCACCGAGCTCCATGCCCGCCTTTTTGAGCACTTTGGGTATTGATTTCATGGGAGTTATGAGCACGTCCTCAAGCTCCATGCCCGCAGATCCCTGCGCTCCAACAGTGGCCAGAGGCGTTATGCCCATGCTCCGGGCTTTCCGGCGCGACATAATCACCAGAGCTGCGGCCCCGTCGCTTATCTTTGATGCATTGCCCGCTGTGACACAGCCGTCTTTTTTGAAAGCGGGCTTGAGTTTTCTTAGCGCTTCCATGGTCAGCGGCCGGGGCGTTTCATCGGTGCAGAACAGCAGGGGCTCGCCCTTTTTCTGCGGCACTGCAACCGGGACGATTTCCTCGGTAAAGCGGCCTTCTTTGATGCTTGCAAGCGCCCGCTCTATGGACATGAAGGCAAATTCATCAATATCCTCACGCGTGATATTGAATTTACGCGTTGAAATCTCGGCGGCAGCGCCCATATGAAAATCGCTCACCACGTCCCATATGCCGTCATGAATCATACCGTCGATAATGGGCGCATTGCCCATGCGGTAGCCGAAACGGGCCTTTTCAAGATAGAAGGGGGCCTGGTTCATGTTTTCCATGCCGCCTGCCACGATAATATCGGCATCATTGCAGGCAATGGCCTGGGCAGCCAGCATGACAGCCTTCAGGCCCGAACCGCACACCTTGTTGACGGTAATGGCGCCTGCCTCGACCGGCAGCCCGGCCTTAAGCATGGCCTGGCGGGCAGGGTTCTGCCCCAGGCCGGTGGGCAGCACATTGCCCATTATTACTTCATCGACGCATTCTTTTTGCAGGCCTGCCCGCCGCACGGCTTCGGCAATGACGATCGCCCCGAGTTCAACGGCTGAAATATCGCGCAGCATGCCGTTAAAATCACCGACCGGAGTGCGAACAGCGCTTGCAATTACAATCTCTCGCATGCAAAAAAGCTCCACAAGGTTAAGAAGACTTATTCCGTCCCTTGTTTTTGATAGGGTCTAATAAAGGGGAATGATGATTTCCGGATGGTATTAAATCTAAGTTTACTAGTAGCATAGCCCATTTTGCGTGTCAAGAAAGTAAAATTAAACTAAAATTATGCACTAACGGTTGTATGTCCTGCAGGCAAAGGCAGCATACATGCCGTTCATGACTGCCGTGCACATCATTTTTATTTCTTGAGGATAGGCAAGCGACTGTGTTATCATTAACATATTAGGATAATTTTTATAGCGCAAAGGTCTTAAAATGACATTTTTATTAACCAGGTTTCTTACTGCGCCCGGAAGGCTGTTGCGGGCAGTGTCCCGATTGTATTGGGTGCGAAAAATTTCCATTCTGATTTGTGTGTCCGCTGTTTTGTTCTGTGCCGGCACTGCGCAAGTTGCTGCAAAAAAACCACAGCCCATACCCCGTGAGAATATTCGACCGCCTCAGGGCATGGAGCTTCCTCCTTCAGGTACTGCAGGATCAACGGCGCCCGTTCTACCCCCTGCACCAAAAACCCAACCCGTAGAGAATGGCAATGAAGAAGACGCCGCGCAGGAACCGGCTGTGCAGCAGACTGCGGCAAAGACCCCCGCGCAGACACCGGCAGCCATTGCCGAGGATACCCGGGAGTCTAAAGACAAAAGAGATGATATTATTATAGAAAAGAACATCTTCAGCCCTGAGCGCAAGAAATGGGTATCTGAGCCTGCATCCAGTAAAAAGGCGGGTGACAAGCAGGCTACAAAGGAAATCAATGAGCTGATGCTGCTTGGTACTGTCATCGGTGGCGACAGGCGCTATGCAGTCCTGCGCTTAAAAAAAGATGATGGCAAGGGCGGTTTTAAACCGTATATGAAGGGCGATTATATTCAGGGCTATCAGGTCAAGGAGATTGATGAAAAGAAGGTTGTCCTGCAGGATGATGCGGAAAATGCGGAGTACGTGCTGTATATAAATGACGACAAGAAAGAACGACTTGCGGAAAAGACTGCGATAAAGGCGGAGCCGCTCAAGGCTGCGGTTGAAGAAAAGAAGGAGGATCAGCCTGCAAGAAAAAGAAAGTCCAGAAGGGGCCCCAGACAGCCTGCACCTCCTGCCGAAGCCCCTGATGCTGCCAGACAGCAGATCGAGAAGAATGTGGAGCAGGCAGAAAAGATCAAACGTGCACCTCCTGCCGAAGTACCGGATACTGCAAAGCAACCCATAGAGCCGCAGGGTGAGGCGCAGGAAGAGTGAGGCAATTCTTGCAAGCTTCTCATTCAGCGTCTCAGCCGTCATAGCCTTCGGTGATCGAGTCAGCAACAGGCAACCAGCTGTTTCTACTGCCGCAGGTAAAACACATACACTGCCTGCGTCGAGGAGATCTTCTTCGCAGATCTAATGCAGGGGCATACAACCAGAAGTCAGAATTCAGGAGTCAGAAGTCAGTATGAAAAAAAACAGCAGAAACGCTTCAGTATCTGATTGTCTTGAAAAAACACGTAACCCCCCTAAAGCCTATAGGTCTTCTATTCTGAATTCTGACTACTGAATTCAGGCTTCTTTTCCAACGGAACTTAAGAATTAATTAAAGACTGGTAGAAATATCTCCGGGTATTTATTGAACAACAATTTATTTTAACGATATGCATGATTATAAGCTGGTGAAGAATGACTGCTCGAATTGAAGTGGGGTTTAAGCCCGGCGTCAGAGACGCGCACGGATGCAAAGTGCAAAGACGGATACGGGAAGAGCTGGGGCTGGACGTGCTCGAAGTTGCAACCATTGATGTCTACACTGTCGATATGACCGTATCGGCAGATGAGCTGCTGCTGCTTGCCGCTGGTCCGTACAGTGACGGGGTCACACAGGTCTATTCCGTACAGGCTCCTCTTGCAGGCGGATTTGACTGGATCGTCGAGGTCGGCTACAAGCCGGGCGTGACTGACAATGCCGGCCGCACTGCTCTTGAAGCTGCCTCGCTCTGCCTTGGCAGGAGTCCTGCTGAAGGCGAAAAAGTATACACGTCGCGGCAGTACCTGTTCCGGGGGAATCTGTCACGGCAGGATATGGACCTGATCGTCACGCAGCTGCTTGCCAATGATCTTATCCAGCGGCACGAGCTTGCTTCACAGGAGGAGTTTGAACGGCGTTGCGGCATCAGCCTGCCGGTGCCGCGCGTGACGGGCAGCGAAAAAGCCGTGATTGAGCAGATCGATGTCGCAATTTCAGATGACGGGCTCGTGCAGCTCAGCCGCGAGCGGCTCCTGGCCCTGAGCCTTGATGAAATGCTCACTATCAAGGACTATTACGGCAGGCCTGATGTACAGGCGGTGCGAAACACATTCGGCATCGGGATCATGCCAACCGATGCCGAAATCGAGGCCCTGGGCCAAACCTGGTCTGAGCACTGCAAGCATAAAATATTTAATGCCGTTATTGACTACACGGATAACACCGGCAAAAGGGAAACGATACACAGCCTTTTTTCAACCTGTATTAAAGGCTCGACGCAGGCGATCCGGGAGCGGCTCGGAAGCCGCGACTGGTGCGTATCGGTTTTCAAGGACAATGCCGGCGTCATTACCTGGGATGACGACTATAATCTCGTCTTTAAAGTTGAAACCCATAACAGCCCATCGGCCCTTGACCCCTATGGCGGGGCGCTCACCGGCATCGTCGGCGTGAACCGCGACACCATCGGCACGGGCATGGCTGCAAAGCTGATCTTTAATACCGACGTGTTCTGCTTTGCCTCGCCGCAGTATGAAAAAGAGCTGCCCCCGCGCATTCTGCATCCGCGCCGCATTCTTGAAGGCGTGAGGGAAGGCGTTGAGCACGGCGGCAATAAAAGCGGCATTCCCACCGTCAACGGCAGCATCGTCTTTGACGACCGTTTTCTCGGCAAGCCCCTTGTGTACTGCGGTACGGGCGGCATCATGCCCCGTGAGATTCTCGGGAGGCCATCCGAGGTAAAGCTCGTGCACCCGTGCGATGTGATCGTCATGGCCGGCGGTCGTATCGGCAAGGACGGCATTCATGGCGCAACATTTTCCTCCGAGGAGCTGCACGAGGGCTCGCCGGTGACCGCCGTGCAGATCGGCGATCCGATCACGCAAAAACGGATGAGTGATTTTATTCTGGAAGCGCGCGACCGGGGGATGTACCGCTGCATAACCGACAATGGCGCAGGAGGGCTTTCCTCCTCAGTCGGTGAAATGGCACAGTTCAGCGGCGGCTGCGACCTTGACCTGAAAAAGGCGCCTCTGAAATACAGCGGCCTTCAGCCCTGGGAAATACTTGTGTCGGAGTCCCAGGAGCGTATGACATTTGCCGTGGCCCCTGAAAAGCTCAAATCCTTTCTGGATCTTGCCGCGGTGATGGGAGTCGAGGCGATGGCGCTCGGGACTTTTACCGACAGCGGGCTGTTTTTGATCCGCTATGGCGATACAACCGTTGCCTGCCTGGATATGGAATTTCTCCATAATGGGTTACCTCCCCTGCAGCTGAAGGCCACATGGAAGCCCCCGCAGCATGAGGAGCCGCAGTTTGCCGAGCCTGCCGATCTTACCGCTTCACTTACCGGGCTGCTCGGGCGCCTCAATATCTGCAGCAAAGAGATGGTCGTGCGGCAGTATGACCACGAGGTGCAGGGCGGCAGCGTGGTGAAGCCCCTGACCGGCGTTTTGAACGACGGCCCGAGCGATGCGGCAGTGCTGCGGCCCGTGCTTGACAGCATGCGCGGCGTTGTGGTGAGTCACGGCATCTGCCCGCGGTATTCCGATATCGACACCTATCATATGACCGCATGCGCCATTGATGAAGCCCTGCGCAATTTCCTGTGCGTGGGAGGCAGCCTTGACCGTATTGCTGGCCTTGACAATTTCTGCTGGTGCGACCCGATTGCCTCGGACAAAAACCCCGACGGTGAATACAAGCTTGCTCAGCTTGTGCGGGCCAACAGAGCGCTGTATGACTACTCGACCGCCTACACGATTCCGTGCGTTTCCGGCAAGGACAGCATGAAAAATGATTATGTAATCGGCGACCTGCGCATCGCTATACCGCCGACGCTGCTTTTTTCCATTATCGGTGGCATCGATGATGTGCGCAGGGCCGTGACCATGGATGTGAAACAGCCGGGCGACCAGGTCTACGTGCTCGGGATGACCAAGCCTGAGCTCGGCGCCTCTGAGTATTTCGCTTTGCAGGGCGCTATCGGCAACAGTGTCCCGAAGGTTGACGCAGCAGAGGCTTTGAAGCTCTACCGGGCGCTCAACAGGGCCATAGGGCAGGGGCTTGTCAGCTCGTGCCATGACTGTTCCGATGGGGGGCTTGGCGTGGCCCTTGCCGAATCGGCATTTGCAGGCGGACTGGGCATGGATATTGATCTGCGCATGGCGCCTGCCGAGGGCCTTGACCGCACTGATTTTTTGCTTTTTTCCGAAACGCAGAGCAGGTTTGTGGTGACAGTGTCGCCGGAGAATTGCAGCTTATTTGAAGCATGCATGAAAAGCTCGACATGTGCGCGTGTCGGCAGCGTTCGGCCAGATTGCCGTTTCAGCATAGTCGGGCTCCAGGGGTCGACGGTGATTGCTACGGATATCGCTGCGCTGAAGCGGTCGTGGCAGAAAACACTTGAGTGGATGTAGAAGGCGGTAATGGGCTTATGGCGGTAAAAAAAGTAAAAGCACTGGTGGTGACCGGCAACGGCACCAACTGCGAAATGGAGATGGCTCACGCCTGCAGGCTGGGCGGCGCTGATGAGGTTGAGATAATCAACATATACAGGCTGCTCAGCGGAGAAACAAAGCTCGGAAATTATCATTTCCTGAATCTTCCCGGCGGATTTCTCGACGGCGATGATCTCGGCTCGGCAAAGGCGCATGCCGCACGCCTGCGGTATGCTAAAACCCCGCAGGGGCACAGCATTTATGAAGAAATATGCGATTTCATCGATGCCGGCAAGCTCATACTGGGCATTTGCAACGGTTTCCAGCTGCTGGTTAAGCTTGGGCTCATCCCCTCGCTTGCAGGCGATCACGGGCAGGAAACCACACTGACCTTTAATGATTCGGGCAAGTTCGAAGACCGGTGGGCATATCTCAAGGTGAACGGGCAGTCGCCCTGCGTGTTCACCCGCGGGCTTGAAAAATTGTATCTCCCGGTGCGGCATGGCGAAGGCAAATTTGTCGTGCGTGATGATGCCGTGCTCGCGGGGCTCAGGAATAATAATCTCATTGCGGTGCAGTACTGCGGCCCTGACTATGCCGGACCGGTTATGGACTATCCGCTCAATCCCAACGGATCGGTTGAGGCCATTGCTGGCATGTGCGACAGGACGGGAAGGATATTCGGGATGATGCCCCATGCCGAGGCCTATCTGCACTATACCAACCATCCGCGCTGGACGCGCGAGTCTCTGCCTGAGGAAGGCATGGGTGTTGCGCTTTTCCGCAATGCCGTTGAGTATATCCGCAAAGAGCTGTAAGGGCGGTTTGATTGGTTAGATTAGTTTGATTGGTTAGATTAGTTAGATTGGTTAGATTAGTTAGATTGGTTAGATTGGTTGGATTAGTTAGATTGGTTTGATTAGTTGGATTAGTTGGATTGATTAGATTAGTTTGATTGGTTTGATTAGTTAGATTAGTTTGATTGGTCTTCCGATACTGTTTTGACCCTGTCAAATCAATCCTCAAGCGGCAATAGTAAATCCGCTCGAACATTACCCTGTCCCTGCAAGTTCAAACCGTCCGCGCCAGCGTTCAAGCAGAACCTGCCGGAGCATCATGTGCCCGGGCTTTTTCAGGTGCGGGTCCTGTGCGATAAGCGCGAAAGCAGCTTCGCGCGCTTCGGTGAGAATTTTTATATCACGTCCGATATGGGCCACGCGAAAGTCCGGGATGCCTGACTGGCGGGTGCCGAGAAATTCGCCGGGCCCGCGGATATTGAAATCCTCTTCAGCTATTTTGAATCCGTCGTTTGTTTTTACCATAATCTCGAGGCGCTGGCGGGCATCGTCTGACTTGCTGTACTGGGCAAGCAGAATGCACTGTGACTGCGCCGTGCCTCTGCCAACACGGCCCCGGAGCTGATGCAGCTGTGACAGGCCGAACCGCTCGGCATGTTCGATAATCATGAGCGAGGCATTGGGCACGTCGATGCCCACCTCGATGACCGTGGTGGCAACCAGTATATTGATAGCGCCTGCCTTGAAATCGCCCATGATGCCGTCTTTGTCCTGCTGCGACATTTTGCCGTGCACAAGCCCAACGCGGTGGTTGGGGAAAATATCCTGCTGAAGGTGGGCAGTCATGGTGGTGGCGTCCTTGAGGTCGATTTTATCGGACTCATCAACAAGGGGATACACGATGAAGGCCTGGTTGCCCTTAGCTAAAGATGTGCGCACGAGCTTATAGACCTCTTCCCGCTTATGCTCGTGAAACAGTTTGGTGACTATCGGCTTGCGGCCGGGCGGCAGCTCATCAATGATTGAGATGTCAAGATCGCCGTAGACAGTAAGGCCAAGCGTGCGCGGTATGGGCGTTGCGGTCATGACAAGTATATCAGGAGAGGCGCCCTTCTTTTTAATGAGCGCCCGCTGCAAAACGCCGAAGCGGTGCTGCTCGTCGATGACGGCAAGGCCGAGGCGGTGGAATTCAACGGCTTCCTGAATAAGAGCATGCGTGCCGATCGCAAGCTGTGCGCTGCCGTCGCGAAGGGCGGCAAGGGCCTGATCACGGGCTGCTTTGGGCTGGCTGCTGGTAAGCAGGGCAATGTTGATCTGGAGTTTTTCCGCAAGCGCCTGAATGGTTTTAAAATGCTGCTCGGCAAGAATTTCAGTGGGCGCCATGATGGCGCTTTGATAGCCGTTCCACACAGCCACCATGGAGGCGATAAAGGCAACCACTGTTTTGCCGCTGCCCACATCACCCTGCACGAGCCGGTGCATGGGGCTGGGTTTTTTCATGTCGGCAAGAATGCTGTCAAGGGCCTTGCGCTGCGCAGCAGTCAAACTGAAGGGCAGGGCGGCAATGCAGCTTTCGAGCTTGCCCTGCGGTACGGCAAATGCTGTGCCCGGCTCAAGGGCCATACCGCGCTTGCGCAGCGCCAGCACCATCTGGAGCATAAAAAATTCATCAAATACGATGCGGCGGTGCCATGGCGAGGTGAAATTCAATAGTTCTTCAAAATTGTCGCTGTTGTCGGGATAATGAATGCGGGCAAAAGATTCTGCAAGACCGGCCAGCCGGTACTGCGCCCTGAGCGTGCTGGGCAGATAATCGGGCAGTTCGCAAGCATACTGGTCAATGACCAGGCGTGATATTTTTTGAATTGTTTTCTGGCTGACACCCTCGGTAAGCGGATAGACCGGTACTATTGACAGATTAGACGCAGGGTCTTCATCTGCCTCCATTGGTTCAATTTCCGGATGATGCATCTCGATGCGGAACTTGAACTGTGTGGTCTGGCCAGCGACCAGCACGCTTTCCCCTTCGCAATATTTTTTTTTCAGCATCTGGGCATAGGGCATGTTCAGATTGAACCATTTGGCGCTGAGCACGCCGCTGCCATCGGTTATGAGCAGATCAAAAACGCGGGTGCGGCCTGACAGATGCCCCACGCGGGCGGTCATGATTTTTCCGATAATCGTGGCATGCTCACCCGGGGAGAGCTCGGATATTTTAGAAATGCGGCGGCGGTCGATATATGACCTCGGCACATGGTAGAGCACGTCCTCAATGGTGCGGATATCCCTGCGCAAAAGAGCTTCAGCTATTTTCGGCCCCACGCCCCGTATTTTTTCAACCGGCGTTGCAAGCACTGCGGCAGCCTGGGCAAAAGACGGGGCAGGAGCCTCGGGCTGGTTTGAAGCAGCTATGTCTAATTGAGGAATTTTCAGCTGCCCAAGTGATTCAATGGTTGACAGAAGGAGTGTTTTTTGCTGCTCACGCTGAAGCCCGTAGAATGCGGT
>CAYNVA010000385.1:0-2661 GCA_964400575.1 uncultured Thermodesulfobacteriota bacterium
ATAGTAAATTAGTGTATGTAGAATAGTCTACCGGGGGCGGGTAGCTCAGCGGGAGAGCATCGGCCTTACAAGCCGAGGGTCGCAGGTTCGAAACCTGCTCCGCCCACCACCACGACAGTTTCCGTAAAAAATAGTTTAGAATTTAGAAATTAGTATTTAGGATATATATATGGGGGCGTAGTTCAGTTGGTTAGAACGCCGGCCTGTCACGCCGGAGGTCGCGAGTTCGAGCCTCGTCGTCCCCGCCAGTAAAATCAAGGGGTTAGCTAATTTGGCTGACCCCTTGATTTATTATATTTGCTTTGTGTGTCTTTTCCCCGATGGCCCACGATTAATGTCACGCCGGAGGTCGTGAATTGCCTGATAATGCTTAAAGGATTGTTTTTCTACTGACCTTGCCACCTTTGGTAAATCATCTTTTTTATCTATAAGTACAATATCACAACCGGCTGCATTAAGTGCCTAGTTGCAAGCAAACGCAATGAATCTTATCTGATTGCAGTTTAAGTTGGGACGATTTTACTTGTGTCGATTCTGCTATTATTTTCTTTGAGCTGCTCAATCAAGCCAATGAAATCAGTAAGCGAGGCGTGTTTCAGGCCGTCAAGGCGCTGTTTCCATGCATCCGGTATTCCCGGCAGCGACTGGAGATGCTCAATGATGGAACGGGCAAAGCCGTAGGGATTGCCGCTGAATTCATCGACCACCAGGGGCATTTTTTCGGCAAGCTCGAACAGGCGATCCATGACCTCAGGACCCATCCACATATTAAATACAAACCGCTTTGCGTATTCAGCCATTTTCTGCAGGTCATTGGTCATCTCAAGCGCCCGGTTATTCCACCAGTCAGTATATTCCTCAAACCCGTTCTCTCCGGAAAATTCCTTTTCAATTGCGACAGCCCCCAGATAACCGCACGCGGTTGCCCCGGGATACAGAGATTCCGCCATCGCGGCAGAATCACCGAGAAATATAGTGTCCCCCTTAAAGGGTTTTTTCATGGCGGGGAACATCTGCATGAGCGCAGCATGCTTGCTGAGCATGGTGGCATTTTTGAACCAGGGGGAAAATCTGCTTTTTTTTGTCAAATATTCGATCGCATAGAAGTTGTTTATTGCCGGCCCGTGAATTGCCGTCTCTATGCGGTACTCTTTTTCACCGAATACCCCCGGGACCATGATGATAAAGCCGTCCATCCCGAGGTTTTCCCTGCCGAATATCCCGATATCGCCATCATCAAATGGCGTTTCGACATTATCCATGTGATATTCAACGGTCGGGGCGCTGTCCATAAGAGGGCGGTCCCTGTTCATGCCGAGGCACTTTGTAATGCGTGATGACAGACCATCGGCGGCGATGAGCTTCCGGCAGGTCATGCTGCTCTTCCGCATGCCGGGCTGGCGAACGTCAATCTCCATGCCCCCGGTTATTGTGCGGGCATTAACAACCATCGTCTGCGTAAGTAAAGGAACCCCCAGTCTCATGGCTTCATCGTAAAGGCCCTTGAGCCAGGTGGTGGGATCCATGATGTGCATGAAAGGCTTCTTACGGCAGGTAACCGTATACAGGTTCCCTGCATTGGAAATCAGGTGGGTTTTATATACGGCTCTTGTTTTTCCCGGGTATTCATAGGAAAATCCGGCACGGGCAAACCTGAACAGCGTCGTATCTCCCCGTGGTTCATTGTGGATATACTCCCCGTTGAAATCCTGCTCATCAAACAGAAATCCCGCTGCAGCCCGGTAGTTGCGGTCCAGGCGGACTTTCATATCAATGCCGGCAACATTTATACCCCTTCTTTTTAATTCAATACATGCCATGAGACCGGCGGGGCCACATCCCACAGCTATGACATCGTAATCAAACATGAAAATAGCTCCTCCCTTAGAGCTTGAAACCTGTCCACCCCATGTAAATGGGAAGAGAAAATTTTTACCGCACCTTTACTGCTCCCCAGCCGCAGACCTCTGTGCAGCTTTGGCACCCGCAGCAGTTCTGCTCAAATATCTGCGATTTCTGGTCCTCCCCGTCTGCAATAAACTGCGCAGCACCCACAGGACATACAACAATACAGGCATTACAAGCCGTACAGAGATCCTGGTCAACAACCGGATAGCTCCGGCAGGAGGGGCAGAGTTTGAAAAAGTCCATCTGGTAGCCGTGTTCTTCTGCAATCCTTTTAAGCAGCGGCAGCGGTGCAAAGGGATTTCCGCATTTTTCGCAGATTTTCAGGCTGTGCTCAACCTGCCAGTTGCTTATTTCCCGCTTTGGCCCTTCCTGCTTGCACTCCCCGGGCATACACAGCATGGTCTGCGCAAAGTCATTTATTTTTATGATGCCTGTGGGACACACAAAAGCACACGAGCCGCAGCCCACGCAGTTTTCAGCAGGCGCATGAAACGGGCTGTCCACGATTTTTTCGCTGCCCGTTCCAGCAAATCCTATGGCCCCCGCCCGCACAACCTCGCTGCAGGCCCGAACGCACAGGCCACATAATATACAGTAGTCGTTGTTTTTGCTCCACGGAGCCGGCACTTCGTCAACCTGATACTCCGCAGCAAGCTCCTGCAGTATCTTGACGTTGGGACAGCGGGCCAGCAGAAGTTCAATCACCATTCTTCTTCCTTCTCTTACGCGGGGGCTGTCGGTTTTCACCACAAG
>CAYNVA010000386.1:0-16651 GCA_964400575.1 uncultured Thermodesulfobacteriota bacterium
AAAAGTCAGATAGCGATCAAGCTACCGGCGGTCTGTTAGACCAAGGTTGGGACGATCTGCTGTCTGACTGTAAACATAGTTCTTTCTCTTTATCGACAATCAATACTTTTTTCATTATACAAGGTTGGGTTAAGCCCGAAAGAAACCGTTGGGTTTCGTACCTCAACCCAACCTACGCAAAAACAAATGCTTACAAAGAAGTACAGACATAAGGGCGAACCCAACAAATCCATGGTTCAGGGTTTTCGTTCAGACACTAAATAGCATTGTTCGCGGCTAAAGCCGCTCCTGCAAATTTCAGATAAAATATTTTGATTTTTTCAGGACGGATTAAGCCCGCCGGCATATGCGGACAAAATTCTCAATTTCACCGATGTGGAAATCTCATAAGATCGCCCATGAAAACACGCTACCGCCAAACAGCCATTGTGCTTGCCTGTGCTGCAGTTTGCCTGCTTGCAGCCGCACACGGGCCTGCGCTTGCCGCGGGCGGGTCTCCCTGCATCATTACATCGGCAATCTACGAGCGCACTGCAAACGCCGAGCGGATAATCATCAGAGTCATCGGGGAGGTTTCGTGGAAATCGGCATGTCTTGATAAAACCGCTGCAGGACATCCCAGCCGGCTGTATGTTGACCTGAACAATACGCAACCATCCAGGGAAGCAAAAAAATCTCCTGCTCCTGAGTCGCCGGTTATTCAGCAAATCCGCATCGGTGCGCGCGACGCCACCACCACACGCGTAGTGCTCGACCTTGCAGCTCCGCTGGCCAAAACGGATTATTCAGTATACCAGAGCAGCGATACAAGCGGCGTCATCATTGAAATCCCCTTGAAAGAAAGGCTTGCAGCGGCTTCCGCAGAAAAAAAGCCGGCGCCCCCGCCCGCAGCAGTCTTTGTGGAGCCATCAGAAATAACCATCCCCGTGCCGCAGGTACAGCCCCCGATAAAGCAAAAAGAAGCCCGAAAAAAGCCGCGGCCGGCTTCACCAGGGAAAGAACCCGCACCCGTAATAGCGCTGAAAAATCCCGACAAATGCGTCATCGTCATCGACCCTGGCCATGGCGGCAAAGACCCCGGCGCGCTGGGCTGTCAGGGCATTCAGGAAAAAGACATTGCCCTTGCCATAGCCCGGGAGCTGAAAAAAACGCTGGATGCCGACAGCCGGTGCCGCACCATCATGACCCGCAATTCAGACAGGTTTGTCTCCCTTGAGGACAGAGCGCGCATGGCAAACAAAAACGAGGCCGACCTTTTTATCTCTATCCACGCAAACGCCAATGAAGACAGCAGGCTCAACGGAACGGAAACCTACTATCTTGATTTCTCCTCCGATGCCGATGCGCGGCGCGTTGCCGCCCGCGAAAATTTTACCACGCCTGATGCAATCGGGGATCTTGAAATGATACTGTTTGACCTGCTGCAAAGCGACAAGATCAACCAGTCGAGCATATTTGCGGGCCATATGCATAATGCCCTCATGAGCAGCCTGAGAGCCAGATACCCCGATGCCCGCAATCTCGGCATAAAGCACGCGCCGCTCAAAGTGCTGGTCGATGCGGAGATGCCCTGCCTTATCCTTGAAACGGCTTTCATCAGCAATCCTGAAGAGGCCGAACGGCTCAAAAACCCCGAGCATCAGAAACTGCTGGCGCAGGCAATCACCGATGGTATCGGCTCATTTCTGCAGGGAGCGCGGGCAGCTGCAAACCGGGGCAGCCGTGCAGAGATGTAAACATTAGACAGCTCGGTCCAAAGCAAAAGCCCGTTCGCTTACATATTGCGCATATCAATAATCTAAAATCCACAATCCAAAATCTAAAATCTAAAATGCCCATAACCTTCCCCACTAAGCACATCATCAAGCAGCTCGGCATACATCCAAGCAAACAGCGCAGCCAGAATTTTCTTATCGACCGCAACAGCGCTCAGAAGGCCGTGTCGTTTGCCCGCCTTACCCCCGATGACACGGTCATAGAAATCGGGCCCGGCCCGGGCTCGCTGACGTTTTTTCTGCATGAGACCGGCGCCCGTGTTATCTGCTATGAAATCGACAGGAACCTGTTCGGCATACTGCAAAGGCAGCTTCCGCAAGACGGCTCGGTTACCCTTCACTTGCAGGATATACTCACGGCAGACTTCGGCAGCTTGCTCGGCGGCCACAAGGCCGTTATCTTCGGCAGCATTCCCTTTGCCATCACCTCTCCCATTATAATAAAGATGCTGGAAGACAGCCGTTTTATCAACCGTGCCGTTTTTATCGTGCAGAAGGAGGTAGCCGAGCGGCTCTGCGCCCCGCCCGGCTGCAAGGACTATGGCATTCTTACCGTCTACTGCCGGGCATATCTTGCCGCTGCCATTCACGCGATCATACCGTCTGAGTGCTTCTACCCTGTGCCGAAAGTGGATTCCGCAGTTATAGAGCTCGAGCCCCTTGCCGAAAAAAGCTGGCATGGCCAGGAAGAAGAGCTCTTTCGCATGATCGTACGCACCGGGTTCTCGCAGCGCCGAAAAACTTTTCAGAACTGCCTCAAGGCATACATCGGGCAGCGCGGCATTAATGCCGAAGCGCTCAAAGCGGCAGCAGATAAAGCAGATATTGCCCTCACCCGCCGTGCGGAAACCTTCACCGTTGAGGAATTTTACCGGCTGGCCGGCATTATCAAGAACCTGACCCCGTAAAAGGCTGTCCGGCCGGAACAAGAAAAGGGCATGAACGCCCGCAAACATACAAAGTACAGCGCCACAAAATAAGGGGCGGCACAGGTCTAAATCCCCTCTAACTCCCCTTTACAAAAGGGGAGGCATTTTTTGCTTCTCCCTTTTTTAAAGGGGGATTGAGGGGGATTTTAACTGGCACCTCTTTTCTGTGAAGCCGCACGAAGCCTTTGACCTTACGGGCCCGGTCCGCTACACTATCTCCGGTTCTTGAAACCTTAACAGCTTCTCCACAGGAGGTTAAACCCGGCGCATGATTCCCCTTCGCGACAATATTGCTTCACGCACCCTGCCCATCATAAACTATGCGTTGATCGGGGCAAACCTTATCTGCTTTCTGTATCAGCTGTCGCTGGGGCCGCATCTGGATAAGTTTGTGTTGGCCTGGGGCATGGTGCCGGTAAAGATACTGAATTATCAGGGCGGTGTTTTCATTGACAGCTTCACGCCCGTCATCACCTCAATGTTTCTGCATGGCGGGTGGCTGCATTTTCTCGGCAACATGCTCTACCTCTATATTTTCGGCGACAATGTTGAAGACCGCATGGGGCATGGCCGCTACCTGGTGTTTTACCTGCTGTGCGGCATATGCGCCGCTGCAGCCCAGCTCTGGGCGGCCCCTGCATCCCGCATTCCCATGGTAGGGGCAAGCGGCGCCATTGCAGGCGTCATGGGCGCATACTTCTGCCTGTATCCGCGAGCCCGGATCGTGACGCTGATTTTTCTGTTTATTTTCATCGAATTCATCGAGGTGCCTGCATTTTTCTTTCTTGCATTCTGGTTTCTTTTGCAGTTTATAAACGGCGCCATTTCATCTTCGTCGCAGGGCGGCGTTGCCTGGTGGGCCCATATAGGCGGTTTTGCAGGCGGCATCGTGCTGCTGTTTTTTTTCAAAAAGCGCCAGTAGCCCGGAGGGAATAATCAAATAGAAATCAGAAGTCGGGATTCAGAATAAAAGAAATAGACGCTTCAATACGTCTATTTTTTCCTACTGACTACTGACTTCTGACTACTGGATTCTGGCTTCTGAATTCTTTTCTAAAAAACAGCTATTGTTGCAGAACTCAAAATGCATTGTCGGACGCACAACAATGACCCCCATATTTGAAAAAGCCTTTGCCCGGCGCGCGGCACTCTTTGCCGACCCTGCAAACGACTGCTGCCGTCTGTTCAACGGCGCAGGCGACGGCCTGGACGGCATCACGATAGACCGCTACGCAGCCTGGCTGCTGGTGCAGATTGAAAAAGCCGCAGTACTGCACAAGCGCGGGGCCCTGTTTCCTGCCATTATACAAGCTGCCCGCGGCCTTCCCTGCAAGCCGCGGGGAATACTCTGGAAGGACATCAGCGCCAGTGAAACGGCATGGCGTGAGAGCCCGTGCCGCAGCAGCATCATGGACGGCCATGCCCCGCCAGATGAACTGATCGTGGTGCAGAATGGCGTCAGGGTTGCCGTCGATTTGATGGCCGGCAGGCACACCGGCCTGTTTCTGGACATGCGGATCATACGCAGCCTGCTTGCCCCGTACTATAAAAGCGCGGGCGATATGCTTAATCTCTTCTGCTACAGCGGCGTTTTCTCCGTGCATGGCCTGAAAAACGGCACGGGCCACGTGCTCAACCTGGACCTTGCAAAAACAGCCCTGGAGCGCGCCAGGCGCAACTATGAACTCAATGGCCTTGCCTGCGATGAGCGCGATTTCATGTATGGCGATGCCCTCACCTGGATGAAAGCATTTGCAAAAAAAGGCCGGCGTTTTGATTGTGTGGTGCTGGACCCGCCAACATTTGCCCGCAGCAGGCAGGGCTCGTTTTCCGTGAAAAAGGATTTGCCCCGCTGCCTTGAACTGGTGCAAAGCCTTGCGCCCGGCGGGCTCGCGTTCACCGTCATCAATTCTCCGGCTGTTTCGGAGCAGCAGTACCGCGAGTGGCACCCGGCGTCGTGGCGGCTTGTATGGCTTGAGCATGAGCCTGATGATTTTCCATGGGCCGATGTGCCCTATCTCAAGGCAGGGCTGTGGAACATTCCGCTCTAAATTTTGGATTTCGGATTTTGGATTTTGGATTGCCAAAGTCAACAGCTACCCGCATAGCGGTCGGCTTGGATTCCTCTGAAAGGGGAAGACAGGGGCTCGAAGCGCCAAGCTGCCTTCTACCTCCTCCGCCAAAGGCGGTGGCTTCAGGTAGACAATAAACCTTTCTGTACTGTACCAAGCTGCAGGGATTTTACCCATAAGAGCTTTAAAATCCAAAATCCAAATTCAAAAATCCAAAATCTAAAATACTCTTGACTTCACCCGGCCCCTACCATATTACAGGTGCATGGAGCAGAAGCAGGAACAAAGAAAAAACACCCCCCCGCGGCAGCCATGGCTGCTGCGTTTTATTATGGTTTTTATTATAAACCTCATTCTTATCGCAGTGTGGCTCTGCATTATTATACTTGTGGCAATTGAGGAGCGGTCCTCTGAGCTGCAGGCAAAGTATTTTTCAGCCATTGTGCAGAATCTTACCTACCAGGTGGCGCCCGGCGCAAGCGACGCCATACGCTATCCCGAGGCCGGGCCTTCGGACCAGCGGCGCGGCTATGTCGATCTTCCCGCCTTCATCAAACGAGCCGGCGAAAAAGGCTATACGGTTGAAGCCCAGACGCGCCTTTCCCCGGATCTTATCCATTTCTGCGACCTGGGCATTTTCCCGCCCTATCATGAAAAGCCGCAGGCCGGGCTTGAAATCTATGACCGCCGGGGGCAGACGCTTTTTGACATGACCTACCCTGCCCATATTTATTCGAGCTTTGAGGCCATCCCGGAAATTATCGTCAAGAGCCTGCTTTTTGTTGAAAACCGCGAACTTCTTGACCCGCGCTACCCCTGCAAAAACCCTGCTGTCGACTGGACGCGCCTGGGAAAGGCCATGATAGAGCGCGTCATCAACAAGGCCACGGGCAGCGGCCGCGGCCCCGGCGGCAGCACGCTTGCCACGCAGATTGAAAAGTACCGCCATTCGCCTGAAGGCCTCACCAGCTCGATCCGGGATAAAATTGTGCAGATGGCCTCGGCATCTCTGCAGTCATATATGGGTGGGCAGGACACACTTGATGCGCAGATGGGCATCATACTGGATTATATCAACTCTATTCCCCTCGGGGCCTATCCCGGCTACGGTGAAATCATCGGTATCGGCGATGGCCTGTGGGCATGGTACAGCGCTGATTTCGAAGCCGTGAACCGGACGCTTAGCCAACGCCCCCTTTCAGCCGAAGACAAACACCTTGCCCCGTGGGCCCTTGCTTTCAAGCAGCTGCTGAGCCTGTTCATTGCCCAGCGCCGCCCGGGCCACTACCTGCGTGAACGCCTTGACCAGCTTGAAAAGCAGACGCAGAGCTATGTGCGGGTGCTTGAGGCACAGGGTATCATCACGGCTTTTGAGCGCGACGCTGCCATCAAGGCGCCCTTGCGGATAAGGCCCACCATGCCTGCGCAGTACGAGGGATCGTTTCTCGAGCGCAAGCCTGCAAACGCCATTCGCACCAGGCTCATGGCGATGCTTGACGTGCCGCAGCTCTACGGGCTTGACCGCCTCGACCTGACCGTTT
This sequence comes from uncultured Thermodesulfobacteriota bacterium, assembly GCA_964400575.1. Lineage (GTDB taxonomy): Bacteria > Desulfobacterota > WTBG01 > CAIYCZ01 > CAIRTM01 > CAIWCT01. The sequence goes on from CAYNVA010000386.1 coordinate 6,318, forward strand.
CAGGCACGCTTGACGCAAAGGTGCAGGAAGAGATCACCTGGTCACTGCATAAGCTGAAGGAGCCGGCTTTTGCGCGGCAGTCGGGCCTGTACGGGCTTCACCTGCTCACCAGTGAAGACCCCGGCAAAATCGTCTACAGCTTCACCCTGTACGAGCGCGGCGAGCAGGCCAACCTGCTGCGCATCATGACCGATACCAATGATCAGCCGCTGAACATCAATGAGGGCATCAAACTTGAGCTCGGTTCAACAGCAAAGCTGCGCACGATGGTAGGCTATCTGGAAATCATCGGGGAGCTCCATGGGCAATTTGCCGGACGCAGTACGCCGGACCTTGAAACGCTGGACACCGCCCAGTTCGACACGCTTTCAAAGTGGGCCGTTGACTACCTTGCCGCCGCCGATGACCGCTCGCTTCCGGCCATGCTCAATGCCGCCATGGAGCGCGTGTATTCGGCAAGCCCTGCGGAATCGTTTTTCACCGGCGGCGGCCCGCACACCTTCGCCAACTTCAACCCCGAGGACAGCGGCAAAGTCATGGATGTGCGCTCGGCCCTGCGCCAGTCGGTAAACCTTGTTTTCATACGCCTGATGCGCGACATTGTGCAGTACTTTATCTTCCTGCGCCACGAGTCCACCAGCGGGCCTCTTGCCTATCGCGGCGACCCGGCCCGCAAGCAGTATCTTGCCAGCTTCGCCGACACGGAAGGCCAGAAATACCTCAGCCGCTTCTATGGAAAATACAAGGGCAAAACTGCCGATGAGGCGCTCAAAACGCTGGTGAGCGGCATCGTGCCTGCTCCCGTGCGCCTTGCCGTCATCTACCGCTCCATCATGCCGGAAAAAGGGCTGGCCGATTTCAGTGCCTTCGTGAAAAGCAATCTGCCAAGCTCCGAGCTGTCCGGCCAGACACTGCGCAAGCTCTATGATAAATACGGCCCCGGCTCTTTTTCCCTCGTGGACCGCGGCTTCCTGGCCCATGTGCACCCGCTGGAGCTTTGGACCGTGGCCTATCTGCGGGAGCATCCCGAAGCGACACAGGCCGGCGCCGTGCGCGACAGCACACAACAGCGGCAGGAAGTATACACCTGGCTTTTTAAAACGCGCGACAAGGCTGCCCAGGACACGCGCATACAGATCATGATGGAGAACGAGGCATTTCAGGAAGTGCACCGCATGTGGAAGCGGCTGGGGTACCCGTTCGACTCGCTTGTGCCCTCCTATGCCACAGCAATCGGCAGCTCTGCGGACCGTCCGGCAGCCCTTGCCGAACTGGTGGGCATACTGGTGAACAAGGGCATCTACGCCCCTGCTATCCGCATCGAGAAGATGCACTTTGCAGCCGGCACGCCCTATGAAACCGTTATAAAGCCTGCAGGCAACCGCTCCGAGCAGGTCATGAAGCCCGAGGTGGCTGAGGCTGCGCGCAGAGAGCTTCTGGGCGTGGTGGAGCGCGGCACGGCAACGCGCATCTCAAAAGTCTTCACGCGGCCGGACGGCACGTCCTTTGATGTGGGCGGCAAAACCGGCACGGGCGACAACCGCTTCGACGTCTACAATGCCGCGGGCGACCTCGTGCGCTCAACCGCCATCAATCGCACGGCAACCTTCGTCTTTTTCATCGGCGAGCGGTTTTTCGGCACGCTCACGGCCTATGTGCCGGGCCAGCAGGCAGCCGACTATTCCTTCACCAGCTCCCTTCCCGTGCAGGTGCTAAAAACACTTGCCCCCAAACTCATGCCCCTTATCAACGGCATAGAGCCAGATGCCGAAAGCGCCCGCGTTGCACCACCGGCACGCGGCACTGCCGCGTCCGACGGTTAAATTTAAAATAAAAAAGCCCGGGGCAGCGCCCTGGGCTTTTTTGTACGCAATCCGCAACGAGTCCGCCGTGGCGGATCCTGCAAACTCCAGACGGCATGCCGCCGGTCAGAACGCTTTCACTTCGATCGTTCCGGCGCAGTCGCCAACGGTCACAGTAATCTCTCCTGCCTCCAAAGCAAATGAATTTACAAGCACAAGGGCGATGATGATTCTTTTTCCGAAAGGAACCGTAAACATGGTTTTGATCGCCTCACTGCCCCAGGCCGGCTTTGCACCTGCGCTGAACGCACTGTTTTTATCGCTCATAAGAATAAAGACTTTTACCGGTTCCGCGGTACCGAGCAGTTTATGCATCTTCTTTGGGATGAGCTTGAGCGTGCAGGCGCTGTCGGGTACTGTCGTGGTGGTGCTTGTCGGAGCAGCCGATGTCGTGGTCGTTGAGGACTCCGTGGACGTCGTGGTCGTTGAGGACTCCGTGGACGTCGTGGTCGTTGAGGACTCCGTGGACGTCGTGGTCGTTGAGGACTCCGTGGACGTCGTGGTCGTTGCAGGCTCTGTGGATGTTGTGGTTGTCGACGGCGGCACGGAGATGAAGCTCAAGCGGCCGTCAATAGCCGGATTGACCGTACCGTTGTCCTTCACATAGTCAATGACCGCGTCGCGGACATAGTACTGGGTTGTGTCCGTGATCTGGTCAAGCGGCCAGATCGTTGTGCCGGAATCGTTAAAGTTGCAGCTGCCCTGGGCAAGATAGTTGAGCGTGACAACGCGGTAATACGTGGCGGCATCGTTAAAATCAACCGGCATACCCTTTATCGCGAGGCCTGCCACATTGTTGCCGTCGGGCAGCGTGGAGTTATCTTCATAATAGGTTATCACATTGCCCGCATCCGGCATGAGCATGCAGGTGGTGTAATAGGAATACCCGCCGTAGCCCGGAACATATTTGTAGTAGTAATAATTTCTGTATGCCCGCTCAAGCACGGCTTTGAGCTGCGGCCCGTTCATATTCAGCACGACCAGCGAGTTCTCATACGGAATCAATGAAAACATATCGGCTACGGTGAGGTCGTAGGGATAGCCCGGCGCGGCTGCGGCAGCAATTTTCCTGTTCGTATTGGCGCCGGCCAGGTAAAGATCAGCCATTATGTCCTCTTGAGCAAGCTTCCAGACCGATGCGTCGGCCTGCAGATTTGCGCCGTTGGTTTCCTGCGTGTAGGCTAAAAGCGAATCGATAGGCGTTTCGGTCTGGCCGATCACAGTAGCGTTATAAGCTGTCAGCAGCGTTTGGTAGGGGGTGATAATTGCCTTGATAGCCGCATCCTCAGCCGTGCCGGTAGTCACACTGATATAGCGGCCTGCGCGGGTGACGACTTCATAGCCCCCGCCTGCCTTAAGCTTGAGACCGAGAACAATTTCACCCAGCGTATTATTATAGCGATAGGCCTGGGTGGTGACAACAGGCTTGCCATCCGGGTCGGCTATGATGGCCGGCAGGTACTTGTAATTGCCGAAACCCGACGCCGGATTGGTGTGGCTGTGGCCGCCGATAATGGCATCAAGGCCGGTAACGGTGGCTGCCAGTTTGGTGTCAACATTTGTGTCCACTTCCACACTGGCGGGGTTTTCGGTGAAGCCGATATGGGTCAGCGCAATGACGACGTCGTTGTCCGGGCGCAGTGCGCTGGAAAGAGCCTGGGCCTTTGTCAGAGGATTGCTGAAGGTAAGGCCGGGAATATTGCCGGGCAGTTCATAATTGGGCACGAGATGATTGCCGATGCCCATGATGGCAACTGTGATGTTATCGGTAACAGTGGTCATTGTCGTGTATGGCAGGATACCCGCTTCAGCCAGGCCGTAGCTGCCGTCGTCATAGAGATTTGCCTGCAGCACGGGAAAGGTCGCCTGCTTCAGATTGCCGACGAAAACATCCTTGCCGAAATTGAACTCGTGATTCCCCACCGTCATGGCATCATAGAGCATTTCATTAAAAGCGGCGATGAGCGGATTTATGCACAACTCCGGCGCCAGTGTGGCGTTGTCCGCTGCATGCCCTGTGTAGGCCGACCTGAAATAATACATCATCGCATCGCCCTGTATGTTGTCGCCGGCGCTCAGCAGCAGCGTGCGGGTAGGGTTGTGGAGCTTTTCCTGTTTAATCAAAGTGGCCAGCTGGGTGTAGCCCACATAGGATCCCTTGAGCAGGTTGCCGTGCGAGTCATTATGGTGCAGTATGGTAAGCGGTACGATGCTGCTGGAGTTATCATTGCCATCGCGCGTAATGCGGCCATCAAGCATTCCATCGCCGTTGGGTCCATTATAGCCGCTTTCGTTGTCAGCGTAGTTGGCAGCTACACCGGTGATCAACCAGTCGAGCATATCGCCCCAGTAGGTGATGTTTGTCATGTACTTGAATGGCGTGAAGCCGTCCTGGCCTGCCGGGGCGAGAAACTCATTGGTGCCCACGCTGTAGGATTTTTTTGGGTCGAGAGGTATCCACGAATCGGTTTCTTTATCAAAAACCGTTATGTCGTAGGCGCCCCAGGCATACGGCTGCGGCCCGGGGAGAGCGTCGCTGAGGCGATAGAATTTGTAGCAAATGTGCGAAGGCTGGAGCGCACCTTTGAACAGTGTGGCCGACTGGTTGAGCAGATCAATAATCTGGGCGCCGGTCATCTGCCCCACAATGGCCTGATTGCCGAACGGCAGCACATTAAACAGCAGCCCGTAGGTAAGTGTAATGGGGTGTATACTGCTGGAAATATCGGCGCGAAGGCCGCCGGGGTTGTTGAAAAACATATCAACATCATTTTCAGGCACGCCGTCGCTGTTTAAAGTATTATAGATCGCGTCATCCACGAAGTCGCCCATCATGTTATCGCCATTGTAATTGCGCACAAGGTCAACCTGTGAGTACCCGATGATTTGATTAATCAGCGCATTGTAATAGGGGTCTAAAGCATAGCTAGCAACCAGCGCCTTGATTGCCGGATCTTCCGGGCTGGTAGTGTTGTCAACCAGACTGGTCCAGGCTGTGGACACTGTGCCGTTGTCAACGAGCTTAATATCAGCCCGCCCCAGCCTGCGCCCGGCGTAATATGCCTGAACAACCTTAGTGCTGCCCACCGTGGTTGGTGTGGTAAGATTGGTATGGGTGTGCCCGCCGATGATCAGGTCAACAGGTTTGCCGGCGGTGTTCAGCCTGCTAGCCAGGGTCTGGTCGCCATAGACCGTGATGCCGTAACCGTAGCCGCCATCGGTATAGCCCAGATGGCTGAGCACCACGATCACCTGCGCCCCTGCTATCTTGATTTCATCATAATAGTGCAGGATCGAGTCGGCAGGGTCCTTGAAGCACAGGCCGGCTGTGATGGTGGGGTTTGCAATGCTGGGCGTTTCAGGGGTGGTCACGCCGATGAGGGCAACCTTTACGGTATCAGGGTCAGTGCCGACCGTGATGATCTGGTAGGGCGCGTCGGCAAAGGCCGGAAGGGTCCAGCCCGCCGTGTCGCAGGAGCCGGTATCGTTTTGCACGATATTGGCGGTAATAAAGGGATAGGAAGCCTGCGTGGTGCGGTTATCCAGAACCTCCTGCCCCCAGTCGAAGTCGTGGTTGCCGAAGGTGGCTGCGTTGTAGCCCATAGCATTAAAGACGTCGATGACCGGCTTGCCTTGCAGCAGGTTTGACAGCAGTGTGCCCTGCATCTCGTCGCCTGCGTCAAAGAGCAAAACATTGGCCGCGCCGACCTCAGTGCGAACATTTATGATTTTTTGCGCAACCCGCGCAGCACCGGGGTTGCTGCCCGAGAGCTGGAGGTTGCCATGAAAATCATTGGTGTGCAGTATGGTGAATTTTATCGGGGCTGCCCCTGCGGCAGAAGCGCACAAGACAATCGCAAAGAACAGATACAGGAAAATGGCGGGTTTTGCCGTTATGGTGAAAGGCAGCCGTGCATTTTTCGTGTACATATGATCATCCTCCTGTCATTGCAGTGATTGATAGAGAGCCCTGTTTACTTGTGCAGTATAAGGCCCGGGTCAATCTATAGGATGGGTGCAGTCCACCGCGGCGGACAAAACCCGTCACCATGCCGTTGCGCCTGGCCGATTCTCTAACGCGCCCATTCCAGCAAAGGCTCCAGCTGTGGTATGTGCTCAAGAAAATCGAAATCTTTTTTCTCTTCAGTTCTGCGGATGATTTTGCCGGATTCATCATATTGTATTGAAGCGATAGCATCCCCCCTGCGGTACAGAATCTCAGCCTTCAGCCGCCCGTTTTCAAAATATTCTTTCGCGATACCGTTTTTTCGGTTGTTGCGGTAGCTTTGCACCAGCCGCACGGCACCGCTTTCATAAAACTCTATGACAGGGCACTGCAGCTCCCCTGCAGTATAGTAGGCACTCTTTTGGATCATACCGCTTGCGTAATAGAGAGTTTCCGGCCCTTCTTTATTGTCCTGCACGTAGACAACCTCTGCGGCCAGGGCGCCATTTTTGTACTGCTTTTTATAAGGTCCTTCAATAACACCGTTAGTATAATTGCATTCGGTTTCTATGCTGCCATTGTCGTAAAAGCTTGTGAAAAGACCATTTTCTCTGCCGTCTTTAAATATGGCGGTGCTTAAAATCTGGCCCTGATCGCCGTAGCTCATGGTGACGCCTTCCTTTTTGCCGTCCTTCCATGTTTCAATCTTACACAGCCTGCCGCGCGAAGTATAGTGTTTGATTGCGCCGTGCCGCTGTCCGCGGCTGTTATAGCTAAACTCCGTTCTTAGGCCGCCCCCGATATAGTACTCCTTTTCCGGCTCGCCGCACCCTGCAGCCAGCAGAAGCGCCCCAGCAAGCAGCAGAATGCCGCAGCATGTTTTTCCCGGTCGTATATGTGTCATGGATGCCCCCACTGATAGAGTAAGCTGCCGTGCTTCTTCTTTATATATTAATTCGCTGTTCAATGCCCTGTCAAGACGCATGTTTGACCGGCAGGCGCAAGCCGAAACGCGCCGCCTGGTTGGGTCATGCAAAAATCCTCCTGATTTCCTGCAAAAGCTCGCGGTCGGCCGGCAGGGGGCAGCGGGCATAGAGCCTGAGATCGGGCGTGAAGCGGAAGCGCTTGCTGTCGGCGGCAACAATGGCAAGAATTTTTTCCAGCGACTTTTCAGCATCCTCGTGAAAGCTGAACACGAGCTGCCGGTCGGCATGGTCAACCGAAAGCACCAGCTGCTCGCGCAGCACGTTCTTGGTGCGGGCCACATCCAGCAGCAGCTCCACCTGCACGGGCAGCTTGCCGAACCGGTCGGCAAGCTCAAGCTCGATATCGTCGGCGTCAGCATCGCTCATAACCGATGCTATGCGGCGATACAGCACGAGCCGCTGATTCACATCTTCGACATAGCCCTCGGGCAGATATGCCTGGAGGTTGATATTGACCTCGGGCTCAACCTTCGGCGCAATCTTCTCGCCCCGGAGCTGGGCAATGGCCTGCGCCAGCAGATCAAGATACATATCCATGCCCACCGATTCAATCTGGCCCGACTGCGAATGCCCCAGTATATTGCCTGCCCCCCGAATCTGCAGATCGCGCGTGGCAAGGCGGTAGCCCGACCCCAGCTCCGTAAACTCGGAAAGAGCTTCAAGCCGCTTCTGCGCAAGGGGGCTCATGGTATTGGAGCCGGGAACCAGCATATAGGCATAGGCCCTGATCTTGCCCCGGCCCACGCGGCCACGCAGCTGGTACATCTGGGCAAGGCCCAGTCGGTGGGCATTGTTTATGATGATCGTGTTGGCTGTGGGAAAATCAAGGCCCGATTCGATGATGGTGGTGCACACCAGCAGGTCAACCTCCTTGCGGATGAACTGCATCATAACGCTTTCAAGCTCGCGCTCGTTCATCTGGCCATGGGCCACCCCGAGGCGCGCCTCGGGCAGCAGCTTGCGCAGATAGCCTGCCATGGCATGAATGGAGCGCACCCGGTCATGGACGAAAAATGTCTGGCCGCCGCGCTTGAGCTCCCGCATGATGGCGTCGCGAATGATCATCTCATCGAAATGCGTAATGGTGGTGCGGATGGAAAGCCGGTCTTCGGGCGGTGTTTCGATGATGGAAAAATCGCGTATGCCGAACAGCGACATCTGCAGCGTGCGGGGTATGGGCGTTGCGGTGAGCGTCAGCACGTCGACCGATGAGCGCAGCTTCTTCAACTGCTCCTTGTGCTTCACGCCGAAGCGGTGCTCCTCGTCAATGACGATGAGCCCGAGCTCTTTGAAAACTATGTCCTTCTGCACGATGCGGTGCGTGCCGATGACCACGTCGACTTTGCCCTGGGCAAGGCCCTGAACGATCTGTTTCTGGTCGCGGGCAGTGCGAAAGCGGCTTAAAATATCGACCCTGATGGGATACTGGCGGAAGCGCTCGCAAAAGTTCTGATAATGCTGCTGGGCAAGCACGGTCGTAGGTACTAGCACCGCCACCTGCTTGCCCTCCATGGCGGATCGGAATGCCGCGCGAAGCGCTACCTCTGTTTTGCCATAGCCCACATCGCCGCAAATAAGGCGGTCCATGGGCATGGGGCGGGTCATGTCGTCCATGACGTCGCCGATAGCGGCAAGCTGGTCAGGTGTTTCCTCATAGGGAAACGCGGCCTCAAACTCGCGGTATGTATTATCAGGCGGGTTGAAAGCATGGCCCTTGAAAACCTTGCGCGCCGAATACAGCTCGATCAAATCGCGGGCTATTTTCTCTATCGACTCGCGCACCTTGCGCGTGGTGCGGGCCCAGGTTGTTCCCCCGAGCCTGTCAAGCCGGGGCTGGCCGTCGTCGGCATTTTCATATTTATTGATTAAGTTTATGCGGTCGACAGGCAGGTACAGCTTATCGCCGCCCTGGTATTCGAGCTGCAAATAATCAGCGCGCATGCCGCCGGCCTCAAGGGTTTTAAACCCCACATACACACCGATGCCATTGTCGCGGTGAACAATGAGGTCGCCGTTCTTGAGATCGCTGAAGTCGGATATGGCCGTGCCTTCCTTGTAGCGTTTCACCGCCACGCGCTTGCGCTTCTGGCCAAAAATCTCCTCCTCGGTTACCAGAGCCAGCAGCCCGTCTTCATACCGGAACCCGCGAGAGAGCCTGCCAATGCAGATTTCAACGCGGCCGCCCATGGCCTCACCAGCCGCATCTGAGAAGGTGCGGTCAAGGCAGACAGCGGTCTCAAGCCCGTAGTCTGCAAGCAGGCTGCCGAGGCGCTCGCACTGGCTTTTAGTGTGGCAGAGCAGCACCACCTGCACGCCGTCGCCAAGCCATTTTTCAATTTTCTGCGCAAGCCAGGAAAGCGCGCCTGCCTGCGTGTCACATGCAAGCATCTCCTTGCGGATATCTTCGTTTGACCGGACGGTGAAGCTCACGCGGCACTGGCCGCGGCGCTCGATATCCCAGCCCTGCAGAAAGACTTTCTGCGCGGCAAGCGGCAGGCTCTCGAGTCTATCGGCCTGCACGAAAAGCTCTGTGGGCTGCGACACTACACGGCGCTCATCGCGCGCAGCTTCGTAATGCTCTGCCGCTTCGGCTGCAAGCTCGGCCATGGCATCATCTATCTCCCGGCGGTCGCCCCAGAAGGTGACCAGTGTTGCAGGCAGATAGTCAAGCAGTGTTGCAAGTTCGGGGTAGACAAACGAGAGGCAGTACTCAACCCCTGCGGGCAAAAGGCCATTCTGCATATTGTCGAAAAATGTCTTGCCCTTGCCGCGGGAGAAAAGACCTGCCAGGGGCTCTTCCATGGCCCGAAGGGCAAGGTCGTCAAGCACGTGAGGTGTCAGCAGCACCTCGCGGACCGGCACAAGGGTTACGCTTTTGAGCTCATCGCGGGAGCGCTGCGTCTGCGGGTCGAAAAATTTCATCGACTCGATCACATCGCCGAAAAAGTCAAGGCGCACGGGCTGCGGGCAGCCCGGCGGAAAAATGTCCATCACTGCGCCTCGAATAGAAAAATCGCCCCGGTCTTCCACAACACTCACCCGCGTATAGCCGCACTGAATGAGTGCCGTGCACAGCCCGTCGCGATCGAGCTCCTCGCCCTGCTGTACGGTGCGGCAGCCGCTGATGAGCGTTTCCGGCGGCAGCATCTTCTGCAGCAGGGCCCGTGCCGTGGTGACGACGATGCACGGCGCATCAGAATCGCAGAGCCGGTAGAGGGTCCAGAGCCGCTGGGCATTCACGTCGCAGTGGCTGAGCACATCTTCATAGGCCTGTGTTTCAAGGGGCGGAAACAAGAGCACTTCGCAGTCGCGCATGTCATCGGGGTTTGCTGCGCGGTTGCGGTAGAAGAGAAGCTCGTCGAACAGCGCCTGTGCTTCCTCAATGGAGGGTGTCACAAAAAGAATATGCTTTTTTAAGAGATCAAACAGCAGAGAGGTAAAGAGTGCAGGAGCCGAGCCCTTGAGCCCCACGGCATACACCTCTGCCGCACCCGATTGGATTGCATCAAGCAACTGCCTGCCGGGCTGGTTTGCGCTGAA
>CAYNVA010000387.1:0-5211 GCA_964400575.1 uncultured Thermodesulfobacteriota bacterium
TTTATTGTTCGTGTTTACCCCTAGTTTATTGTTCGTGTTTACCCCTAGTTTATTGTTCGTGTTCGTATTTACTAACAAACTTTTAGAGCAAATACCACAATAAAAAATGAAATTCAATAAAAAATTTATACACAAATAAGAATTTTAAATACAGTCACCTCGCAGCACGCTGCGCTGCAGCGGCAATTCAACTCTCATACAATGGTACATTCTCTGTGTACTATCGGAAGCCCGGACAAAAATAATAAACATTTTTATTCTTAACAGGAATCCCTCACCGAAGTGAGGAGCTCCATCCTGTACGTACCCGGATCATTTGCCAATCTGGGCGGCTGCGCGAACGCATCAGCTTTTCTTTGCGGCATTCACTATGAATCCCGGCTTAAAAATCGCAATGTAGGCCGGGATGATGGTCAGCGCCCCGATCATATTAACAAACAGCACTATGGCAAGCATGAAACCCATCATGGCCTGGAACATCATTTTCGAGAAGAACCAGAACACGATGCCCGCGCACAGGGTGATGCCGATATAGAGTATTGCCTTTCCCGTGCTTGCCATGGATTCGATGATCGCATCGTTGAGCGGCCGGTTATGGTCCCTGACCTCTTCAATAACGCGGCTTACATAATAGATGCCGTAATCAACCCCCAGCCCTATGCCGATTGAAGCCACGGGCAGCGTTGCGGTTGTCAACGCGATCGGGGGGCTGCTGAGGCACTGCACCGCAAATGCGAGCGCATTTGAGATGAAGATGGGCAGCATGCAGACAAATCCGCATATCCAGGAGCGGAAGACGCCCACAACCAGTAAATAGCATATAAGCATTGAGAAGATGAACGTCCACAGCGAGTACACCTCAAGGCACTCGTCAATGGCGGCCTGAACGCCCACTGCGCCGGCGGCAAGCCTGTAGTAGGCTTTCGGCATGCCCGGTACGGGCGGTTTTTCTGTCAGCTTCTCCGGCGGTTTGGCAAACAGTGTCGTGTGCAGCGCGTAAATGATCTTGTCGATGCCATGCCGCTCCACATCCTGCTGCCGCACGCCGAATTTAGACTTCTGAGCGATGAACTCCCTGACCCGGTCCATGACTATTTTGATGCCTTCCGTGGTCTTGTCGCGGCACAGGACGATTATATTCATTGCCTGCTCATCCGTATCGATGTACTTATCCATGGTGCCCGGTGGAACGTTCAGCACAGCGCCCTTGTAAAACAGCTTGAGATGGTCATCATTGGCGGGGTTGAAGTACCAGTTCGGGTTATTGTTAATGGTCGACCGGTTGCGCTGGGGGATGGAAGTCAGGCAGGTCAGCACGGTTATGACCCGCATCCCGGGTAACTTCTGCAGATAACGTGTCAGCTCGTTCACATCCCGCCACAGCTCAGGGTTGCCACCAACGGCCTGGGCTTCATCGCCCTGCGCAATGATGAACAGGGGGCTCAGCCGCGGCATGGCAAAGGCTATCCTGAAAGAATCGACATTGTACCGGTGCCAGGGCCATAAAATTTCAGAACCGGGAATCGCGCTGCCGACCGTAATCTTGTTGAAAAAAGTGGCGCCCCAAATCGTCAGAAGAACGGCAACCGCCAGGACCAGATATTTGCCCCAGCCGCAGATCCATCGGGCGATATTTCTCATCACCCGGTCAAGACGGCTTGCGCCCGGCTTCGCAACGCGCAGCGGCATGTAGGAAAAAAGGACGGGGATGAACCCGAAAGCGACCAGCACGGTGATGAATGCCCAGAAAGCGCATGAAAGGCCGATTTTATACAGGACCGGGATGGGGACAAGGGCAATGATAAAGATACCCGCCGAGTCGGTAATGATGCTGGCAAAACCGGGGGCCAGCAGGGCGTTGACCGTATTCTTGCAGGCCTGGCGACCGTCGCCCGTAATGAACGCTTCCTCCTCGTAGCGCTTGACCACCTGCACGGTATGGGAGGCTGCCATGGCGCCGATCAGAAACGGGAAGACCAGCACGAGCGGGTCAAGGTTGAAATGCGCAAGACTTAAAAACCCCATGCCCCATATGGCGCTCATAACCCCCGCAACGATCGGCATTATCATGCCGCGCTTTGACCGGAAAAACATAAAAAAGAGCGCCAGCATCGCCACCAGTGTGTATCCCAGAATTTTAAGCACATCGGACGTATAGCTCGACACGTACCCGAGATGCATGGGCTCGCCGGAGATGGCGACAATATTGTTGTTGTTTTCATATTTTTTGCGCATTTCATGCAGTTTCTTGAACACCACATCATAGTCTAACTGGTCTTCGAAGAAGTCGGCGGTGATAAGGGTCTTCTTTGCATCAAAGGATACAACGCCGGGGTAACAGATAGGGCTGCCGTACACGGTCTTGCGCAGGTCTTCAAGCCCTTCGGGTGTCTTCGGGACATCCGGGAACATGACCTCCTTATAGGCAAAGCCGGACGCGTTAACCTTGAAGTCCTTCAGCCTGCGGCTGGCAAGGGAGAAAATCTTGTTCCGGTCAACGCCCGGTACCAGCAGCATTTCCTCTTCGATATTTTTGACGATGGTCAGGGTTTCCGGATTGAAAATATCTTTATACTGACCGCCGTCCTCCTTGTCACGCACCTGAACCATAACATAGACCTCATTTGCGCCGCCGAACTTGTCGCGCACCTCTTTGTGCAGATTGATGTATGCATGGTTCTGGGGAAGCAGGTCGGAGAATATTGTTTTAACCGTCATTCTCGTAATACTCATGTAGAGGAAAAAGATGGTGAGGACCACCATAGCAATGACAACATAGAACCTGTTGTCAATGAGTATGTCACCAAGCGTTCTTTTCTGTTTCATGACTTTTATGCCCCTTTCCGATTGTCAGTAGTTTATTCGAACATCATGCCTTTGAACTCAAGCGCCTTGGGCATCGAGAAAAATTCCATGTCGTAGTGAAGCCCCGAAAGGAATCCCCAGGTCTTGCCGCCGTCGGTCGTGCGGACTATCGAGCCGGCCGCTCCCACAACCCAGCCTTTCTCAGGCGAGCTGAAATAGTTTTTCCCGAGCCACTGCTTGGTCTTGATGGTGTCTTCGATCTTTTTCCATTCTACGCCCCCGTCTGTTGACATGAGATAGAGGCCCTTGTCGCCGATTGCCCACCCTTTGCCGTCCTTGATGCACAGCGAGTATACGGCAAGCTCGGTGTTCGTCACACACTGCGTCCAGGTATCGCCGCCGTCGGTTGTCCGCAGTATGGTGCCGTCAATACCATACAGCCATACATTGCTGGGGTCAGTGGCCGCTATGCCGAACAGTGTCGGTCGGGCATTCTCGTATTCTTCTTCCTGTGTTGCACGCTCGAACGACTTCGGCATGACGGTCTTCCATGTCTGGCCGCCGTCATCTGTCTTGTATATAATGCCCGTCTCCCCGACAACCCATCCATTATTCTTATCGATAAAATACAGACGATTGAGAATTTTATCGCCTGTTTCAACCTGCTTCTGCCATGTCTTGCCGCCGTCTTGTGTGTGGAGGATGGTATTGCTGTTTCCTGCAGCCCAGCCGTTGTTCTCATCCACAAAGCAGATGCTGAAAATATGCTCCTGGGTGTTTGTCGTCTGCTTAACCCAGGTTTTGCCGCCGTCTTCGGTGTGAAGTATCGTGCCCAGTAGGCCTGCAAGCCAGCCCTTTTTACTGTTAATGAAACTGCCTGCCGCGAGAAGATAGGGCGTGCCTGAAACCTGCGGCTCCCACACCCAGGCCGTGCCATTGTCAAATCCATGGAATACAGCGCCGTAGCTGCCGCACACCCAGACATTCTTCTCATCCGGCTGCATAATGTCATGAATATTTTCGCTGGTTACCATTTTAATGGTTATTTTAGTGCTTTTCGCCAACTCCTTGCGCTCGCCGCCGGCACAGCCGAGCATGAGGCTTACGCTAACAGCAGCAAAAATAGTGATGAAAGCTTTCGTCCTGTGGCACTTACACATCCTGCCCTCCCTTGAATTAATAAATATAATTTAAATTAAGTATTAGTGCGTCTACGATCACTGTAGCTAACTCTCGGATTAACTGCGGAGCATTGCGGAATGAGTCTGCTCTGTATGCTGTGCAGTTAAGCTCACTATCGGTGCCCTGACCTGCACATAAGTTGCAGCTCTTAAAAAAAAGGGCGGATACCATGCCCCAGCCCCTTTTACATCGACCTGTCTTCTGAGTGCAGGCAGATGTATTTAATTAGTGCCGGCTAAATTTTTACAAGTCCTATCACGATAAAAAATTAAATTCAATACTAATTTTTCGAACAGAAGAAAATAATATTTCATTTTCTAAGGTATGTGTCAGGCACTGCAACCTCACAGAAAAAAGCGTGCGCACCAGAATTCCCGTTTCAGAGACTGTGGCATACATCAGTGCCCTGACCTGCAAATAAGAGTGGCCTGTAAGGAAAAAGGGTTGCTTCAATGTGCCCTGTTCCTTTTTGGTACCTCATATTTTGCAGACAAAATTTTCTTGACAGAAAGTTGGTCATAGTTTATCTAAGTTGAACCAACTAACTAAAAAAAACCTGGACCGATTAAGCCCAATAATTACGGAGCAACATTCCCAAGACAAAACGAGGAGGAAACAGTGAAAAGTGCATATGATCTGATCGTCATCGGTGCCGGGCCTGCAGGACTGACCGCTGCAAAAATAGCTGCTGAAAACGGCCTTTCGGTTGCTCTTCTGGAAAGAAAAAACTCTGTAGAAGAAATCCTCAGAATGTGCGGCATGATGGTCGTGTCGCTGTCGGGACCATACATGGGAGAGCGCGTTGTTCTTAATGAAGAGGCAGGTCTTCTCTGTTTCCCCAATAATGGCTTCAGCGTAAAGTATGACGGCCCCACCAAAGACTTCTATACCTGGCAAATGTATTCGCCCAATGGCGAAACTTTCAGTTTTGGAGATTATGCAGCCAATCTCGCCAAAGGCAAAGCAGGCCGTGCAAGCGCAGTATATGATAAAAGCTGGTTTCTTGCCGGACTTCTTGGAGAATGCAAAAAGCTCGGCGTTCAGGTCTTCACGGGAGAAAATGTTATCGATGTGCGCAAAAATTCTGAGGGTGTTGAGGTTCAGACCGCAAGCGGCAAACACTTCAGTGGCGCATTTGCTATTGCAGCCGACGGACGCAATTCCCGCGTCGCCCGCGTCATGGGCATGAATAAAAACCGGGGCTTTTACGGCTCCGTCACCTCA
>CAYNVA010000388.1:0-4170 GCA_964400575.1 uncultured Thermodesulfobacteriota bacterium
GGAGGGGCCTTTTATATGCGCAAGGCTGTTTGGCGGGAAAGAAGTCTCTTCCCAGTAAAGAAATGCGACAGAGTTTTTTCGAGAAAAATATCACAATGAGGGAAGCATATGCAGTTTCGAAAATACACATTCATTCCGGCAATAATTGGCTTCTTGTTTTTGTGCCTGCCGGCCTTTGCGGTCACGACTGTTCCAACTTGCATTGACCCTTGTATTGACAATGACGGTGACGGTTATGGTGAGAACTGCGCTGCCGGCCCTGACTGCGACGATACCGTATTCGGCCAGGGTTTGATAACCTGGTATTATGACTACGATAACGACAGCTATGGTAAAGATTCAGGTGCTGATTGTACCGAGCCCATAAGGGCTTGCTCAAAGCCTGAAATGGATGGCGTTAATTTTTCGGAGCTGAACACCGACTGCAAAGACAACGATCCGGAGAGGCACCCTGGCGCAACGGAAGCGTGCGGCGATGGGATTGACAGAAACTGCGATGGCCTTCCTAATAATGTTTACACTTTTTACCGGGATGCTGACGGCGACCTGTTCGGCGACCCAAATAACAGGATGGGCAGCTGCGATAATGCAACGCCGCCACACGGCTATGTTGACGACAGCAGCGACTGCAATGACGGCAGTGCTTTGGTGCTCCCCGGCGCAGCAGATGACACGTGCAACGGCAAGGATGAGGACTGCGACGGTGCAACCGATGAAGGGTATGAGGGAGTGCCGACCAGCTGCGGCGCAGGGGCATGTGCAGCCACGGGCACGAGTTCCTGCGTAGCCGGCGAGGTACAGCAGAACTGCACGCCCGGTTCCGGGACCACCGAGGTTTGTAACGGCATCGATGACAACTGCGACGGCCAGACCGATGAAGGGCTTGTATTCCGCACCTATTACCGGGATGCCGATAACGACACGTACGGCAATGCCGATAATGCTACGGTTACCTGTGATGGAGCACCTGATGGTTATGTGGATAATCTAACGGATGACAACATAACTAGAGCATTTGACTGCAACGATAATATTTCAACTATAAATCCCGGCGCAGCAGATACTCGTTGCGATGGCATAGATCAAAACTGCGACGGGCAGACGGATGAAGGGTATGTTGGAACGCCTACCAGCTGCGGCGTTGGTGAATGCGCGCGAACGGGCATTACCATCTGCTCAGGCGGCTCCTTGGGAGACACCTGTGTGGCTGGTCTGCCGGCGCTAACCGATGCGGTCTGCGATGGTAGGGATGCTGACTGTGACGGATGGACTGACGAAGACTATGTGGGAGAGCCTACCAGCTGCGGGATTGGGGCATGCGCGTCTACGGGCAGAACCTCCTGCGATAATGGTACGGTGATTGACAGCTGCACGCCTGGTTATGGAGTGCAGAGCGATTCCGACTGCGACGGGATAGATAACGATTGCAACGGTCTGATCGATGACCAGTATATTCCAGATGCAAGCTGTTTTTTGCCGGGGGCCTGCGCAGCAGGGAATGTGGCGTCGAGCTGCACGGCTGGCGGCAACGAGACACCCTGCGCGACCGGTACGCCGACTGCAGAGACGTGGAACGGCATTGATGACGACTGCGATGGCGCGATTGATAATGGGTTTGTAGTACTGCACACCTATTACCGGGATGCCGATAACGACACGTACGGCAATGCCGATAATGCTACGGTTGCCTGTACAGCCCCTGAGGGGTATGTGGATAACCTGACAGATGACAACAAAACAATAGCATTTGACTGCAATGACAACGACCCGGCTTTTACCGACAACTGCCCCGTCTGTACCGATAGTGACGGCGATGGCTATGGAGAAAATTGCGCTGCAGGGCCGGACTGCAACGACAGCAACGCATCAATTCATACAGGATGCGATGTATCCCCTGGAGCAGACTGCATCCTGAAGGTCGTTCCGAAGCAGATTCTCAAATTGCGTGCTTTCTGGAATCCGTTGATACCTTTTGTCATCAGCGCAGAGAGTGACAGCGGCGTAGTGTTTGCGCGGCCCCTTGAAATCGACTGGGGTACGGAGGCCATCGATGACATCCTGCGGATCAAGATCGGCAGAAGAATCATCGTAGGATTCCTGTTTGCGCGCCCGCTGCAGCTTGAGGCAGGCATGTTTGAGGTTTTGGTGACCTATGGCGACAACCAGACCGAGCAGTGCGGAACGATCGAGGTAAAATAAGCCTCAGTTGTTTCTGTGCGGATGTTTACTGCAATTGCAGGAACGTGATGTAAGCAAAAGGCCCGATGCTTAGGCAACGATTGACCATAGCCAGGCCTAAGGGTAGCAGCACGCAGAGTTCTTTAAATGATTGCGCCGATGGCAGGGAAGAATTAAAACTGAAACTAAAGAATTATAAAAGCCTGACTACTACATATTGTGGTCAGGCTTTTTTTCTAAAAAGTCCACACTAGCGTGATATAATTAATATTAGCGCTACCCTTGCTGTGCAAGCTCCCGCTCGATGTCGTCATTCAGGCAGTACGGTCCCTCAAGGGGTTTGCCGTCAGCGATGATGCGCCGGTCTTTTAGATAAATCCTGCCGTCGGCAAATGCCTTTACCGTCTGCACCACCAGCGGTATTTCGCGCAGCGCGCCTTCCCGGCGGATTTTTGCAAACAGCGGCTGCTGCTCTGCCTGATCGCGCGCAATTTCCTGAAGCGTTTTCTCCTTGAGCTTTTCATCCAGGGCTGCCCACAGAACGTCAAATTCACCTCCCCGGATCGGAAAGGTCCCGTAGGTTATAGGCGGGCCCTTGTCAAGCTCTTCAATGACCAGATGCATCATGTTGCCGCTTTCATCGGCACGCTGCCCGATCAGCTGCCATATCACTTCCTGCCATGTGCCTGCAGGACCACTGGGTGATGCCGGGTGCAGGTTGACCATATCATAGGTGCGGCACATCTCCGGCCCCAGCACCAGCATATAGCCCGCCAGCACTGTTATACGAACATCGGGTGTGCCCAGCCGCTGCATCACCTCGCGGTCATACTCCAGGCGCCACTGTGCCATGGCTGCAGGGTCCTGGCCACCCTGCTTGCGCAGGTCAGGCTTGAATCTCTTTGATGAAAAGCAGACAAGCGGCAGGCCATAGTCCTGCACCTGCTTAATATAGCGATCGCTGCCCTGGGCATCGCCGGGCTCGCGGCTGCAAAAAACAAAGCCCATGTCGGCTTTAACTCTGCCGTTTTTTATTGCGGCCATGATGGCCTGCAGCAGATTGAGCGAGCCCTGTCCGCGTCCCGTAGAAAACCAGCCGATTCTGTACATTGCGCCACTCCCTTTATGCATGCATAGTCAAAAGGTTCTACAATAATATCCGCAGGTATTTTTAGCAGTTTTTATTTTAAGGTCCTTTAGAAAAGGAGCCAGAATTCAAAAGCCAAAATCTTGAATCATGAATTAAATATTTTTCTAACCGCAGGGGAGGGGTTTACCCCCTCCCGAGGGCGGGCATAAAGCCCGCCCCTACATTAAAAATTTTGAAACGTTTTTATCTTGTCTTGTCCGCCGCGGCGGACCTGCCCCAACGTTTTTATTGGGCGTATGCCATACGCCCCTACGACCTTGAACTTTGAATCCTGAACCCAGGGGACCAGCCCCTACTCCGAAGTTCTTTCCGCACATGGTGGTTTTTGAATTCTACCCTTTAATTTTTTGTCATGCGCCCTGAACGCGGAGCGCCGGAGCGCGGCTATCTCGCAACTTCATAATATCTGCCGCAGCGCGGGCAGGCTATTTCAAGGCGCTTCAGATCGCCCCACAGCTGGGCCGACTGGTCAGCCGGGAGTGAGGTAATCATAGCCTGTATTTTTTCAGGACTGCAGGGGCATGCATAAAAAAGCAGCACTTCTTCAAGATGCTGCATGTCCCCGCCGGCTGCAAGCCCGAAGATGCGCTCAATAATGAGGGCATCGCTCAAGCCGTTTACGGCCTCAAAGGTGCCGCCCGGCATGGGACGCAGCAGCACCCCCCTGCCGGCATCATCAACGGCAATGCGTATGAGCGTCTGCTCGGCCTCTTCAAAGTAGCGCTCAACAGCCTCGACGGGATCCTGGGTGATGAGCGTTACATGGCTCTGGGCCATGGGGGATTTTTCTCCCTGGCGCTGCACCACGCAGAGGCCCTGTGTTTTTTTGTTTTCCAGCACGC
>CAYNVA010000389.1:0-1575 GCA_964400575.1 uncultured Thermodesulfobacteriota bacterium
TGTGCATGAGGTCATGCTTGTCGCCAAGCAGCATACCGGCTATTTTAAGCGTGTCGTCAAACTGATTGCGCCGGATAAAATAGAATGTCGCCACAATGGCTATGCGCCGCTCCCACAGCAGGGCCGAGCGCGCCAGGCGGCGAAGCGGCGCCCGGCTTTTGTCAAACAGGTGGGCTCCGACAATATGGGGCGCGGACACGTCCACAAGATCCCAGTTGTTGATAAAACGCGTATTGTCAAGATACAGCCGGTAAATCTGCCGCCTGAGTTCAGCACTCCCTTTGGAGAATCTGTCTACAAAAAAAAGCAGCCCGAGCAGTCGGTCTTCATGATGGCCTGCATGCAGAAGCTTTTCTGCATCGGCAAGCGGCAGGTCGAGATATTTTTTCACGATTTGCCTGAGCACCGGTACCTTGATGCCCCGAAACATATCCCCCTGCCCGTACTGGCCCGGCCCGGTCTTGAAAAACCGGCGCAGCACCGCTGCCTGCTCCGGATCGCCAAGCTTTGCCAGCTCACGGGTTATTTTCTTAAACATCATTGCCCCCTTTGTTTCGTCACATATTTAGTTCATCTGGAAACGATCATAGAACCCGCGTATCTAGCCCATCGTGGGTAATCCACCGTCCGCCGAGGCTGATTTCCTAACAAACCAATAGGTCTTCACATTTAAAATTATCAGTTGCAGACACCCCCCTTAATTCCAATACATGTGAATTAGACGTATAAATAAAATTTCAGCGTCATTCCGGCTTGTCCGGAATCTGTTCCACCGCAGCGTAAGGATTCCGGACAAGCCGGAATGACAGGAATGGCGTTGTTTACGAGAAATAGTATCTCATCCTGCAGAATCAAATGTGAAGGCGAGCTACAGCCCCGCCAGCGCACACAATGAAAAAGAGCGCCGGAACGGAAGCCCTAGCGCTCTTTGCATACCGGTAAAACCACTTTTTCTTATGTGCGCAGCGCCTTGATCGTATCTTCCACTTCGCGTGTTGTCACGCCCTGACGAAACGTCTCCATCTGGTGCATGACATCGGCAAAACGAATGCCCTCTGCCGCACTCACCCAGGCAAGCTGCAGCCGCTCGGGCCGCAGGCCGAGTTTCTCCATTTTCCTGTGCATCTTCTCTATGCGCTTTTCCGTCCAGTGGTTTGCATTGATGTAGTGGCAGTCGCCGATATGGCAGCCGCTGACCAGTATCACCTTTGCGCCTTTTTCAAACCCGTGCCAGACGAATTTTTCATCGACCCGGCCCGAGCACATGGTGCGGATGAGGCGCACATTGGGAGGGTACTGCACCCGCGACACGCCGGCAAAGTCCGCCCCGGCATATGAGCACCAGTTGCAGGCAAACACCAGCACTTTATCCTGCGGATTTTCTCCGAGCATGGCGTCGATCTGGCCGTTGATCTGGCCGTCGGTATAGTGGTTCATGGATATGGCGCCGAAGGGGCACTCGGCAGCGCAGGTGCCGCAGCCGGCGCAGGCTGCCGTGGTAACAACAGCAGGCGTTTTCTTCTTGGTGTCCACCGTGATGGCATTATAGGGGCAGACCTCGGCGCAGCGGCCGCA
>CAYNVA010000390.1:0-2718 GCA_964400575.1 uncultured Thermodesulfobacteriota bacterium
CCTGCCGCGCGCTGACCGGGAGCTTTTTCTTGATCTGTTCACCGCCTTCAGTACGCACTATCCCGACCGGCAGCGGCTCGACATGGTTATCAGCGAACTGCAGCGCTTCGGCACTGTGCCGCTTGCTGCCTGGCTTGAGCCGTTCGGCGGTCTTTTCCTTCGTTTCAAGCGCTATAAAAAGATGGCCGGCCTTGCGCGCGCTTTTGCCGCCAGGGGCTGACCAGGTGTATCCCGGCGGGCGTTAAAACGGCCGACCTTGCACCCGGCGACGGTGTTGCCATACCGGCAGGGGCAGCGCATGTCATGGAGGCTCCCGCAGGGCAGGAGGATGTGGAGTATATAGCCATGGGTATTTCATCAGGCGCGGGCAGCAAGACGATTGTCATATAAAAAAAGACGGTGCAGACACCGCCTTTTTTTTATTCAAAGCCTGGCGCAGGCAGCGCTCAGGCAATACTCTTCTTTGTAAGCTGGTTGAGAACCTGCCACATTTTTTCTGGTGTTTTGCACTCAAGCAGTTTTTCGCGCGCCGGCGCTTCGCGGAAGGATTCCATCAGGCCGGTGATGAGCTGCAGGTAGAACGCGCTTGCAGCAAGGGGAATGACGATGAAGAAGAAGATGCGGGTCAGGTGTTTCTTGGGCGCGCCAAAGGCAATGCCGTCTTTCTTGACCCCGCAGGCAAAAATGAGCCCGCCGCCTTCGACCCCGCGTACATGCGGGAATGCAAGGCCGTGCTCGATGGCCGTCGGAACCATGGATTCGCGGCTCAGCGCCGCTTCCAGCAGCCTTTCGGGCTGTTCAATATAGCCCTGTTCAGCCAGGAGCTGCGTCATTTCCGCCAGCACGTCGTTACGGTCCCCGCCCTGGAGCTCCGGAATCATAAGCCTGCTTGCTGAAAAGCGGTCAAGGCCCGCGCTCGGCTTTACCGACTGGGCTATGCTGACGCGCTTGATCTGCCGGGGCAGGGATTCGCGGTAATATATAATGCGGGTACAGCGGGGGCATTGGAAGATTTTTTCTCCCACCTGCACTTCATAGGCAAGTATTGTCGGCACCGCCATGCCGCAGCCCGTGCAGATGCCCTTTGCCATGGGCACCACGGCTGTTGCATTGCGCTTGATCAGCTTGTGAAAAAGTTTTGCAATATCAGGCGGCAACCCCGCGGTAAGTGTTTGTATGGATTCTTCGAGGTTTTTCAGGTGTGTTTCAGTGGTGAGTGCCTTCTGTTCGTCAAGGGTGAAGCTCAGATCCTGCAGCTGTATCAGTTGATTCATTATTTGCTTCATGCGCGGGGGTCTCCGTGATAAGGTAGTTTGAGAGGTGTGAGATAGTTGCTTTTTATACTATCGGAAAATCAAGTTTTTTTCAAGAGGAATCGCCTCTATGGCCATATCGGCAACCGGCTCGACCATACCCCTTGATGCTGTTGATCTTCAGGACAGGGCTTTTATCGTCACGTTCGGCAGACCATGGGCCGGGCTTGTCAGCTCAATTCAGGAGGCCGGGCTCATCAACCCGCCGGTGCTGGCCGCACAGCCTGGAAAGCCAATATACCGCATTGTCTGCGGTTTTCTGCGTGTGCAGGCTCTGAGGCAGCTGGGCTTTGCCGAGTTTCCTGCCCGGGTTATACAGCCGGGCGCAACAGATGCCCATATGCTTGCCTGTGCGCTGTATGATAATTTGAGCCACAGGGCTTTTAACACGGTTGAGCAGGCAGGGGCGGTTGGGCGGCTTTTGAAGTATCTGTCCGAAGATGAGGTGGCAGGCCTGTGGCTGCCGCTGCTCGGGCTGCAGCCTTCCATGAAGGCGCTTGACGCATGCCTGCGCATCGACACGCTTGAGCTTGAGCTGAAGCAGGCGCTTGTCTGCGGCAGCATTGCCGGGCACAGCGCTGTGGAGCTTGCGCTGCTGCCGGCCGATGACCGGCTGGCTTTGTACAGGCTTTTTACCTCCGTGCACCTGAGCGCCAGCAAGCAGGCCGAGGTCATTGAAAGCTGCGGTGATCTTGCCCGGCGCGACAACACGGTCATATGCCGCATACTTCAGTCCGCAGAAATTCAGGAAATTCTTGCAGCCCCAAATCCCAATCTGTCGCAGAAAGGCGAGCAGGTGCGGGCATGGCTCAGGGGCTGCCGTTTTCCCCGGCTAACCCGCCGGGAAGAGCAGTTTGCCGCCCTTGTAAAAAAGCTTCCCCGCGCAGGCGGCGTGCGACTGGTGCCGCCCCCATCATTTGAAGGCAGCACGTATCGCCTCGAGATAACCTTCTCGCGGCAGGAAGCCCTTGCTGAGGCTGCCAGCACGGTGCAGGCTCTTTCCGAAGACGAGCGCCTGCGGCAGATGCTTGAGGACGGGCAGTGACGCTGTTCACACCCGCACATATCTATGTAGAAGAAGAAGCCGCAGAGCTTGCACTTACCCGGCAGGTGCTTGAACGCTGCCCGGGCGTGCCCATGGAAATCGTGCCATCGGCAAAGCAGCTTATCGCCACACTTCAGAAGCAGCGGGAAGAGGCGGTGCGGGGGAAAAAGAAGCTGCTGCTGTGCCGCAACCGGGGCCGGTTTCTGGATGCCTGCCCCGGCACGCGAAACTACCGCTGCTGCGGCTATGCGGTTTTGACGCCGGGCGCGGGCTGCCCTCTTGACTGCACGTACTGCGTGCTGCAGGCCTATCTGAATAATCCTCTTATCACGCTGTATGCCAATCAGCAGGATATGCTGG
>CAYNVA010000391.1:0-8952 GCA_964400575.1 uncultured Thermodesulfobacteriota bacterium
ATGCCTGAATATCTCTATAAAGCAACCGACCGCACCGGCAAGGTGATGGAAGGAAATTTTGATGCCCCTGATGAAGCCGCGGTGGTGAGCCGGCTGCGCGGCATGAGCTGTATACCCATCCGCATCGAGCAGGCCGCAGCGGGCGCCAAGCCGCGAGCCCGCAAACTCTCGCTGGGCATAGATTTCAAAACGGATTTTTCATCAAAGTTCAAACGGGTGTCAGGCACGGAGCTGCTGGCATTCACGCAGGAGCTTGCGACCCTGATCCGGGCTGGCCTGCCGCTTGACCGCGGCCTTTCCGTGGTGACGGAAATAACGGAAAACGTGCTGCTTAAGAACATCACCGAGGAGGTGCTTCGGGATGTGCGCGGCGGCAAAGCGTTTTCCGAAGCGCTTGCCAAACACCCGAAAGTTTTCAACCGCCTCTATGTCAACATGATCAAAGCAGGCGAGGTCGGCGGCATTCTTGACGTGGTGCTTGACCGGCTTGTGGATTTTCTCGAGCGGTCCCAGGAGCTGAAGCGCACGGTCGTCGGCGCCATGATCTATCCGCTGGTGCTGATTTTTGTCATGGGCATCGTTATGGCCGTGCTGCTCATCTTTGTCGTGCCGCGGTTTGTCGGCATCTTTGAAATGATGCATCAGGAGCTGCCCCTTCCCACACAGGTGCTTCTATCGATCAGCACGATCGCACAGCGGTACTGGTGGCTGATTATCGGCATCGGCATCGGCCTGTATGTCTGGTTTCAAAAGTACACAGCCTCGGAAAAGGGCAAGCTGGTCTGTGACGGACTCATGCTCAAGCTGCCCCTGATCAATGCGCTGATTCTGAAAATAGAAGTGGCGCGCCTCAGCCGCACGCTCGGAACGCTCATCACCAGCGGCGTGCCGCTGCTGCAGGCACTGGCAATTGTGCGGGAAATCATCGGCAACCTGATCATTGCAAATTCCATAAACAGCATTCAGAAAGCCGTGAAGGAAGGCAAAGGCGTATCGCTGCCCATGCGCAGCCTGGGAATTTTTCCATCCCTTGCCGTGCATATGATCCGCGTGGGCGAGGAAACGGGCAAAATGGAGGAGATGCTCATCCGCGTGGCCGACACCTATGACCGGGACGTGCAGGTTACGGTAAAACGGCTGCTGGGGCTGCTTGAGCCGCTGCTCATTCTGGTCATGGCGCTGCTGGTCGGATTTATCGTTATCTCCATTGTTCTTGCGCTGTTCAGCATCAATGATGTTTCCTTTTAAAGGAGGATAGCAATGCAAATAAAGAAGAAGAAAAAAGTGCTTGGCCAGCAGGGTTTCACCCTGGTTGAAATCATGATTGTCGTGGTTATCCTGGGACTGCTCGTGGGCCTGGTCGGGCCCCGGGTTTTCGAGCGTTTTAAAAAGGCCGAACGCAATACGGCCAAGGCGCAAATCGAGATGCTGTGCACAGCCGTTGACACGTTCCGGCTGGATATGCGCCGCTATCCCAAGGAAATAGAAGAACTGATGAAAAAGCCTTCCGACGATAAAAACTGGGAAGGCCCCTATCTGAAAAAGGATCTGCCGACCGACCCGTGGGATCATCCCTATGTCTACAAGTGCCCGGGCGATGAAAACAGGGATTATGACATCATCTCCTACGGCGCTGATGGCCAGGCCGGAGGCGACGGAGAAAATGGCGATATCAATAACTGGGAAAGCCTCAAAAAAGGCAAAGAATAAAAGCCGCCGGATTCGCGCGGCCGGTGGTTTTTCGCTCATCGAGCTCATAATCGTGCTGGCCATCATGGCGCTCGTGCTCGGGATGGCAGCCCCTCGCATTGCAAAGGACATGGCTGTGCTGCATCTGCGCACAACGGCCAAACAGGTTGCCGCATCCCTGCGCTGGGCGCGCAGCCAGGCCCTCAGCACCGGTAAAACCTATAATGCCATATTCGACTGCAAAGGGCAGCGCGTCATTATTTCCGATTATGCGGGAGCCCTTGATACCGATATCATGAAGCTTGTGCAGACCGCAGGCGACGGGGAAAAGCAGGAAGAGCAGGAAACCATCGCTGCGGCCACGCCCAAGCAGATCCTGAAAATATTTGAGCTGCCCGAGGGTATTTTCATCAGCCGTATCGAGATTGCCGATGTGCTGGACACAAACCCGGGCGAGCAGAGTATTTACCAGCTGACGTTCTTCCCCGACGGCACCACCATGGGCGGCGAAATAGCCATTGCCGACGAACAAAAACGCTCGTTTATCATTGCCGTTGATTTCTTGACAGGAATTGTCTCTCTTGAAGAACCCGACAACACCTGAAGGCCCGGTGCGGCCGCTGCTGCTCAAGCAGGGATTCACCCTGCTTGAAGTGCTGCTCGCCGTCATGATTCTGGCCGTTTCCGTCACCGCCATCCTCTCCCAGTTTTCCGTCGGGATGGAGGCGGGCGGCAAGGCGCGCGACATTACTGAGGCCGTGCTGCATGCCAAAGAAAAGCTGGAGGAGCTCAAAGCCTTTGTCGACAATGGCGAAGGGGGTCAGTCCGGCGCCTTTGACGACGGGTATACATGGGAAACCCTGGTGAGCCTGTATGAGCTGCCGGAAAAAGAGGCGGGAGAAAACGAAAACCTGCTCTCCTTCGAGCTGCTGAAACTGACGGTCATCGTGCGCTGGGACACGGGAGCGCAGGGGCGGCAGGTGGAACTCTCGACGCTCAAAGCAGTCAAGAAAAAGGATCAGGGCTGATGCCGCAGGGATCAGGAGACAGCCGGGGGTTTACGCTACTTGAGCTGATGCTGGCCATCAGTATCTTCGCCCTGGTGGTTGTCGTGCTGTTTTCATCCTTCTGGGTCGGCATCGGCGCCTGGGAGAAAGGCGAACAGCGCATTGAGTTCCAGCAGCGCATGCGCTCCGTGTGCGAGTTGCTGTTTCGTGAGGTTTCGGCGGCCTATCCCTATTTTCTTACGCCCAGTCAGCTTGACAAGCATACAACCTATGTCGCTTTTTTCGGTGAGGCCGATTCCCTCCGGTTCGTTTCCTATGCAAATCTGCACAAACGCGCCAGCGGGCTGTGCATGCTTGAATTCTGGGTTTCCGAAAACAAGGGGCTGATGCTCGGGGAGGCTGCAGCTCTTGCCGCCAACAAGGAGGATTTCGACGCGGTGCCGCTGCGCAGCGCCGAACATGCGCTGGAAATCTGCCCGGAGCTGCGCGGCCTGCAGTTTCGGTACTTCGACCGGAAAAAAGACGACGACCCGGGCGAATGGATAGAGCGATGGGACCCTGTCGAGCGCCGGGGATATATGCCAAGAATTATCGAAGTGACCCTTACCTTCTCCGACCCGCGCGGCGCAATGCTCACGCAGCAGCAGATTATTCCGATTATAAGCAGTCTGCAAAAATAGTTCGGCGTTTATTAAGTACTGTGATCACATGAAAACACCCTTTTCCATCTATCATCATAATGAACGCGGCATTGCGCTGCTGCTGGTGCTGTGGATAGTCACGCTGCTGGCGGTGATTTGCGCCGAATTCTCGGCAACCATGCGCACGGAAACCACTGTGGCGCGCAATTTCAGGGAAAGCGAGCAGGCCTATTATGCAGCCGAGGCAGGCATCAACCGGGCTATTATTGAAATCATGCGCACGTCGCGCTCCGGCGCCACGCGTAAAACAGCCTCTGCCGACAAAACCAACCTCGGCAATTTTGACGAAGGCGATCAGTCCGACAGTGAATACTGGACAGCCGGCGGGTCCTATGATTTCACTGTTGACGAGATGCGCTGCCAGGTGGAGATTGAGGATGAGAGCAATAAGGTCGATATTAATACATTTCTCCAGGAAGCTAAAAAAAACCCGGAGACACTGAAGCAGGTGCTGCGCAACAAAATCGGCCTGGAGGGCGAGGAAGTCGACATCGTTGCCGACAGCCTGATCGACTGGCGCGACGGCGACAATAACATAACCGGCATCAATGGCGCAGAAGATGATTATTACAAGGGCCTGGACCCGCCCTATTTCTGCCGCAACGGCATAATACCGGTAGTGGAGGAGCTGCTGCTGGTGCGCGGCATCGACGAGCAGCTGCTGTTTGGAAAGCGTGGCAGGCCCGAACAGAAAATTGAGCTTTCGCAGGAAGACCTTGATGATATCTTGAGCGGCCGGGCTGCGGTTCCGGAACAGGATATTGAGGTCCCTGATGAAGACGACGACGAAGCCAGCATTAAGTATCTCGGCCTTATGGATATTTTCAGCGCGCCGCCTTCCGATGTGAGTACCGGGACCGGGGCAAAGGTAAACGCTAAAGGCGATATCACCCTTGACATTAACTCGGCAACGGCCGATCAGCTGCTGCTGCTCAATGGCATGACGCCCGTGACTGCAGCCGATATCGTGCAGGAGCGAAGGCGTCGGCCCTTTGCCGGCAAAGAGGATCGCCTGCCGACATTCACTAACTTTTTCCGCTGGAAGGACAGTATTACGGTGAAAGCTCAGGGTGGCACCAGCAGGGGTATACTGCGCATCAATGCACGGGGATGTGCGCCCGACGGTCTTGTCTGCAGAAGCATCACCTGCACGGTGCTGTTCAGCCGCAACATGTACTTCTTTCTGAGCTGGAAGGAGAGAAACTGAATTTAATGTTTGCCATTAATGGTCTTTGCGGGTACAATTAACTGATTTTAAATGAAATAATAATACATTATGCAAAGTATCGGCGTCGTTTTCAAACAGGAAGAGATGGTTCTGGTGGCCCTGAAGCAGGGCATTGCCGACTACCAGCTCGAAGGATACCGTATCCTGCCGTTTCTTGATCTGAAGGACGAGGAGCGTGAGCAGGCCATTGTGCACAATATTGAGCGGTTTGTGCAGGCCTATCCGGGCGGCAAAGACAATCTTTTCATTGCCCTGCCGCGCGACCTGGCGCTGGTGCAGTTTCTGCAGATACCGGCCGCAGCTGAAGAAAACCTTGGAGCGACGCTCGGGTTTGAGATCGACCGCTATACGCCGTTTGGCTTTGATGATGTATATTTTGACTGGCATGTGCTGAACCGTCTGCCCGACAGCGGCCTGATTACCGTCATGCTCATCACCATGAAACGCACGATTGTCGACTACTATCTTGGCCTTTTCGCCAAACTCGACATACGGCCCCAGGGCATAGAGATAACCACCACGGCTCTGTGCGACGCATTTTTCAAGTATCAGAGCGCGCTGGAACGGCTGCAGGATATGGCCTGGCTTCGGGAAAGCGGCATTATAAACAACCGCGTGCTGGGCCTGGTTGAAAAAATTGCCCCAAAGGCGGCCCGATTTTTAGAGGGCGTGCAGGCCACAACAACAGAAACGCAGAAAGTCGATGTGCTGGTTGATTTTCTTGACCCCGCCCGCTGTGAAATTGCCATCCTTGCCCGCGCCTGCTTATGTCATTCACAGGTGGTGGCGCTCTCGGCCCCTGCCGGCCCCGAAGCCCAGCAGTTGCAGGAGCTGCATGACGCGGGGGTCAGGGCGCTGATCTATCTGCCGGCGCTTGGCCAGGAGCGCAATCTTCCGCTGCGTTTTTGTCTCTCGGGCAGAGACATGCAGCCCGATTATCTGGACACGGCGCCCGAATCGCTGATCGACAGTTTTTCTGTGCAGCGAACGCTGCCGGTACAGCATAAAAAATTCGCCGATGCTGCCATCGCCGGGGCGCTGCCGGTGCTGTGTCTGCCTGCAGGAGTTGCCGTCAAGGGCCTGCGAAGCACCTGTTTTGACATCAATCTGATTCCTGCGCCGCGGCGCCCGAAACGTAAAAAAAGCAAGCGTAAACTGGTCGCGGCCGCAGCTGTTCTGCTGCTGCTGGCCGCTCTGAGTTCTTATACGGCTGCGCGCAACATGACCATGAAGGAGCGGATCAGTGTGCTCAACGAGGAATTGAACGGCCTGCGCAAGCAGGTGCAGCAAATCGAGGACCTGCAGCAGGACTCTCTGCGCCGGGAAAAATTTGCCGTCGCCATGAAGACCATACGCGACACTGACATGAGCAAGCTGCGCATGATTGAAGAGCTGACGCGCCTTATACCCGACGACAGCTGGCTGAGCGAATGCAACTACAAGGCCGAGGAGAAAAAAATCCGGATTTCAGGCTTTGCCGTATCTGCGGCCAAGCTCATTCCTATTCTTGAAGAATCGCAGCTGTTTGACAATGTGAAATTCTCCACCGTCATCACCACGGACAAGCGCAGCGAAAAGGAACGCTTCAGGATCGAGATGAATCTGAGCGGGGGCACGGCCAAACAATGAAGGTCTCTAAACGCGATAAAAAGCTCCTCACGGCAGGCGCCGTAGCCATAGCGATCTTCTGCGTCTTAAAATTCGGGCTTTTCCCCCTGTACGATACCCTTATTGAGCGCCGCAAAGAGATTGCTCTGAAGGAGCAAACACGGGAGAAATACCTCAAGTTTCTCAGTGAACAGGCCGATTTTCAAAAGAGAATGACGGGCAGGGGCAAGGAAGAGGGTCTGGGGCAGCAAAGCCTTCTGAAGGGCGAAACCACATCCCTTGCCGCCGCCGATATTCAGAAGGTGGTTGACGAATTCGCCAAGGAAAGCAAGGTCGATATGCAGAGCGTGAAGGTGCTCGACTCGGACACCAAAGACGACTTTGTGGTCATCCCCGTCCAGATAGCCTTTTCTTCCGATCTGACGCGATTTGTGAAATTCGTACGAGGCATTGAAACCGACCGGAAGCTGTTGACAATTCCGGAATTGAAAATCAGGGTTAAAAACGAACAGAAGCCGCAGGATGTATCGGTGACGCTCACGGTTGCCGGCTACATGAAAAAAGGGGAAACCAAGAAGTAGGAAGGCGAGACTGAGGATTCATGCGTTCATTAAAGATATTTTCCATGGCAGTGCTGCTTGCATGCGCGCTTACGGCGTGCAGCGTTTTTACCGGTAAAATTGCAGAAACTGAGGAACCGCTACAGGCTGGAGCAGCACTGGACGATCAGTCCAAAACCCCGGAGACCCCTGCCGCTGCAGTGCCTGCGCAGGCCGGAAAAAAATCCGATACGACGCTGCTCAAAGCAAACCCCGCAGGGAAAAGCACGGCTGCACAACCGGCACCCGGCTCTCGCTGGGGTGCGGTCAGGGAGACGGCGCTGAATGCCGACAACGCAAGCGCCCAGGGCCGGGGAGGCATGATATCGCTCAATTTCGACAATGCCGACATCTTCGAAGTCATCAATGCCCTGTCGGACTTTCTTGATATTAACTACATTATCGACCCTGCGATCAAAGGCAAGGTCAATATTCACACGACAAGCGAAGTGGATAAGCGCCAGCTGCTGGCCATTCTTGAAACGATTTTCGAGATGAACAATATCTCCGTGGTCAAGCAGGGCGAGTTTTATAAAATTCTGCCGTCCAAGGATGCTCAGAAACAGGGGGTTCAGGTGGGCGTGGGCCGCGATATTGAAAAGCCCGATTCCCTTGACCGCATGACCATTCAGATTATACCTCTGAAATACGTCCCGTCTGCAGAGGTCGTCAAGGTGATCAAGCCGTTTTCAAGCAAAAACGGCGAAATGGTTGATTTCACCAAGGCCAATATCATCATCCTGTTTGATACGGCGGCCAATATCCAGAAAATCGTGAAGCTGGTAAATATCATCGATACCGATGTTTTCGAGCAGAACGAAATGCGCTTTTTCAAAATAAAGGACGCCAATGTGAGCGATTTGGCCAAGGAGCTGGAAACCATATTCACCTCCCTTGGCATTGAGAAGGCAACGGGAAAAGGTATCGGCCTTGCAATCGTACCTGTCGAGCGGGCAAGCGTGGTTGTGGCCGTGAGCCCCATACCGGGCGTGCTTGACCAGGTGCAGCACTGGGTCGAGGTGCTCGACACGATCGACAAGGATGCCGACGAGCAGATATTCATCTATTTTGTGGAAAACGGTAAAGCCGAGGAAATCGCAGATATCCTGATTCAGCTGTACGGCGGTGAAGGCTCGGCCCGCTCGGGCTCGGACCGCATGTCCAGCAAAAGCAAAAGCAGCGGTTCCTCGTCGTCTTCCGGTTCCAGAAGTTCGCGGCGTTCACGCTCCGGCAGCGGGAGTGACAGCCGCAGCAGCAGCGCCAGTAAAACGAAAACCCCTGCCAAGGGCGCCTCGGGCAAGGCCAGCATATTGGAAAACGATATCATGATCGTGACCGATGAAGCCACCAATGCCATCATCGTCAGGTCCAACTCGCAGGACTATGCCAAGATCAGGGAGACTATTCAGCGGCTGGATATCATTCCGCGGCAGGTGCTCATCGAAGTTTTCATAGCAGAGGTGCGTCTTGGTGGAGATACTCAGTTCGGTGTCGAATGGGCGCTTCTTCAGAACAGCGATAAGCTGGGCGGCTATAAAGGCTCCAGCAAAACCGGGCAGAATTTCGGGGCTGGACTTGGCGATGCGATTGCCAGTGGCCTTGATCCGACCAAAGCAGCCGGCGTCGGGTTTACCTATCTGTTTCAATCCGAACGCCTGCAGGCATTTCTTATAGCCCAGGCAAGCGAAAACAAGCTCAATATCCTCTCAACACCCAATATTATGGCCTCCGACAATAAACAGGCGCGCATCGAGGTCGGCGAGGAAGTGCCGATCGTCACCAGTGAATATGTGCCCCTTGATACCGGTAATTCGGGATCAATCGCCAACAGCTCGACATCGCGCTCCATCGAATACCGCAATACGGGCGTGATCCTTGAAGTGACGCCCCGCATAAATGAAAAGGGCCTGGTGGCCATGGATATCAGCCAGGAGGTTAGTAAGGCCCAGCCCATTACCAAAGATGGCATTCAGTCTCCAACGATCACCAATCGCAAGGCGGAAACATCGGTTGTTGTTCAAAATGGCCAGACCGTGGTGATCGGCGGCATTATAAATGATGAAGGCAGCAAAACACAAAGCGGCATCCCCTATCTTTCCAAAATCCCGATCTTGGGTTAC
>CAYNVA010000392.1:0-4676 GCA_964400575.1 uncultured Thermodesulfobacteriota bacterium
GCAGACAAGCTTGCCGGTCTGCGAGCAAAAATTTATATTACAGAAAGACAGTCCATGCTTCTTGCCATTGATATCGGCAATACGAATATTGTTTTTGGCCTGTTCGCCGGTGATGAGCTTATCTGCCAGTGGCGACTGGTAACCGATGCCGGGCAAGCTGCCGATGGTTACGTCGCGGAACTGCAAGGGCTGTTTACCGGGCAGGGCATGTCATGCGCGTCAGTCGACGCCGTTGTCATGGCATCGGTTGTTCCGCTGCTTGAGACTGCCTTCAGGGCCGTCTGTGAAAAGCTTTTTCGCAAAGAGCCTCTGATCGTGAACTCAGAGACGGATACGGGCATAAAGCTCTGCTATGAAACGCCGCAAACGCTCGGAGCGGACCGTATCGTGAATGCTGTGGCAGCATATGCCACATGCCGCTGTGCACTTATCGTTATCGATTTTGGAACGGCAACGACATTTGATTATGTAAGCGCCGATGGGCACTACCTTGGCGGCGCCATTGCGCCTGGCATTAAAACTGCCGGGGAGGCGCTTTTTGCCAGGGCTGCAAAACTGCCCCGCATAGATTTCATGTACCCTGAGCATGTTATTGGAGTTTCGACCACAGAGAGCCTGCAGTCGGGCATTATGGCCGGCTATGTCGGCCTTGTTGAAGGGATTATTGAGCGCATGAAGGCTGAACGGAATGAAAACCCTCGCGTGATCGCCACCGGGGGGCTTGCGCCGCTCATCCAGACCCACACGCAGGCCATTGACGAGGTTGATGCGCACCTGACACTTCGCGGGCTTAAAATTATTCATGAACGCACTGCAATCGGACGATAATATACAGAGGAGGCCCCCATGTTTGTACTTGCTAATTTATTGAACTCCGTAGCACTATTGCTTCATTATGTGCTGACCATTTACCTGTGGATAGTTGTGGCGCGCGCTGTCATTTCGTGGGTGAACCCTGATCCCTATAACCCTATCGTTCGTTTTTTGCAGGCTGCCACTGATCCCGTCTTGAACCGTCTACGGAGCTATTTGCCGCTTTTTTTCGGCGGTTTTGATTTTTCGCCCATCATCGTTTTTCTGGTTATAATTTTTCTGGATAACTTTGTCGTCGGCACGCTCCAACAGATTGCCGTGAGGTTACAGATGCCATGAATCAAAAGCGCACCGTTAACAAGGCACCCAACATTGAATCGCGCGGCGTTTCTCTTACTGCCGCTGATGTGCTCCAGCAGAAGTTCGCGATTAAATTCAGGGGTTATGACACCCAGGACGTCACCGCATTTCTTGAAGTCGTTGCCCGTGAGATGGAGCGTCAGATGAATGAAAGCGCCCGTCTGTATGATGAGCTTATGCTGCTGCGGCGCGAGGCTGAACTGTACCGTAAAAAGGAAGACAGCATCAACTCTGCCCTGATGACCGTTCAGAAGATGGTCGATGACATGAAAGACAGGGCTTCACGGGAAGCAGACCGGATGCTGGCGGATGCACGCTTTGAATCAGAGCGCATGCTGAATGAGAACCGCGCGCTTGTGGCCATGCAGCAGGAAGAAATAAATTCACTGAAGACCAGGGCCGACAATGAAACAAGCACTCTGTTAACTGGTTCACGGGAAGAAGCCGAACGGATTCTGAGCGATGCCCAGCAGCGGGCAACCGCACATTTTGATGATGCCGCCGGCACCAAGGATAAAGCCGTGCAGCAGGCCATCAAGGTCATGGAGGATGCACGGGGGGAGGCCGCCAGAATTCTGAGTGAAGCGCAAAAAAGGATCAATGAGACCTATGAACGCTCCACTAAATTTAAAGAAGACACCCAGGCAGAGACACAGAAGATGCTGGAGGATGCCCGGCAGGAATCCGGCCGGATAATTGCCGAGGCGCAGAAGAGGGGCAATGAAAATTATGACCAGGCTACAAAAGTCAAAGAAACCGCCCAGGCGGACGCACAGAAGCTGGTGGAAGCTGCCCGGCAGGAATCCGGCCGCATAATTGCCGAGGCGCAAAAGAAAATTAATGAATTCTATGCGCAAGCCACGCAGCAGAAAGATGCTGCACAGATGGATGCCCAGAGACTGATCGAGGATGCCCGCATGGAAATTTCCCTTATGAGGGATGAGCTGGAGCGAGACCGGGCAAAAGCCTATGAAGAGCTCACCATGATGAATCAGCAAAAGATACAGTTTCAGGCCGCGTTCAAAGCACTTATTGATACACAGCTCAAGCTGATTGAAAATGATCCAGAACAGAGCTGAGCTTGCCGGTATTTTTGAGGAAAATCCAGAAGGGGTGATGCTCAGTGTTATAGTTCTGCCGCGTTCATCCAGATGCGCGGTGGCCGGCGTGCATGACGGAGCGCTGAAGCTCAAACTCACCAAGCCTCCGGTTGACGGCGAGGCTAATGCCGAATGCTGCCGGTTCATGGCAAAACTGTTCGGCATTGCAAAATCAAAAATTACTGTAGCCAGGGGCGCTGCTTCACGTCAGAAGGCTCTGCAGATAAGCGGCCTTACTGCCGCTGATGCCTGTGACCGTCTTGCCGAAGCGCTTGCAGGAGTAAAGCACCCCGTCACATGAGGGGGCATGGTTACAAAAAGATACATACTCTCGTCTATCTTGAACGACTGACTATTAAAAAAAAGACGGGATTCAACATTGTTGAATCCCGCCTTTTTAGTACACCGGTTTGTTATCGAACTATTTTCCCAGCGCCTCGGAAACGATATCAATTATGTCGCGGACCTTCATCTTGGAGCCGCTTGCGTCAATACCGTCGGTAAGGTTGGCTTCGCACCAGGGGCAGGCCGTTGAAATGGTGCCGGCGCCTGTTGCCTCTGCCTCTTCAACGCGCTCCTTGGCTGTGGCAAGGGCGAAATCAGGGTATGCGGACTTGGCGCCGCCGCCTGAGCCGCAGCACCACGAATATTCCTTTATGCGCTCCATCTCCACAAGCTTCACGCCGGGGATTGCCTTCAGGATATTTCTCGGTGCATCGTATACGCCATTGACACCGCGGTTCATGTCGCGGGGCGGCTCGGTCAGACCGTAGGCAATGCGCTTGCCTTCCCAGTGCTTGTAGGGCTCGCCGCGGCGGCCGAGGTGGCAGGGGTCATGCCAGGTTACCTGCAGGTCAAGAGGTTTCTTGAACTTGATTTTGCCAGCCTCGATCAGCTCCGCGATGAACTGCGTTGAGTGCTTGACCACATAGGGCAGATCCTTGGTGTCCTTATGCTGGAGGTGCGCATACTTTTCGGAGAAAGTCATGAAACAGCCGGGGCAGTTGGTCACGATGGTCTTGCAGCCAACTTCCTCGAACATTTTCAGGTTTTTCTTGGCGATTTCCTCAAAGCTTTTCTTGTCGCCAACATTGTCTGCAATACCGCCGCAGCAGACTTCCTTGGCTCCGAGAATGCCGAAATCGACGCCGGCTGCCTTCAGGATTTTTGCTGTTGCCTGCGGCACGGTCTCAAAACCGGGCTTGTAGGCATAGGTGCAGCCGACATAGTAGAGCACATCGGCCTTTTCGCCTGCCTTGGACAGATCCTTCACATCAAGCTTTTTTGCCCAGTTGGCGCGGCGCGTGCGCGGCTGCTTCCAGACATTGTCATAGTTCATGATGCTCTGGATAAACTCCTTGTGAGCGGGCAGGGGGCCTGCTCCCTTTTCGCATGCTTCTTCACGCAGAGCATCAAGTACGCCGATGATGTCAAGGTCCATGATGCGCTTGCAGTTGATATCGCAGGCGGCGCAGACCGGGCAGCGATAAATGATTTCAAGAAGCTTTTCTTTGTCCTCTTCCCAGTTGAGCTCACCGTTCAGGAGTCCTGTCGTGATGTCATTTTTTCCCTGGGCTGCATAGGCATCGTATTTTCCATACCAGACAGACGGACAGTTGCGGGCAAATCTATGGCTCTTGATTTCCCACAGATGCGACCATTTGCAGGTTGAGCATCTCTGGCAATGCCCCGCATCGTATTCAACTTTTTCTAATGCCATCAGTTGCTTCTCCTTTCTGAAACTTTGATTTTTTCCTTACTTTTAAATACTCAGCGCTGTATTTACTTAGCGCATAACTATTTAACCATAACATATTTTTAGCTGACTGGAAAATACTTTTTGATAGTCGGTCCTGCTTAAAAATAAAATGATGTATTTTCAGTTGGTTATATTTACTGCCCAATGCGCGGCACTATTTTTTCTTCGATATTGCACAGCACTTTGCGCAGAAGGGTTTCAAGCGTCTGCACATCAAGTTCAGTAAAATCACCAGCTACGTCCCGTCCGGCATCCCCCTGCATTTTCATCAGATTTTCTTTAATCTCCCATGCCAGGGGAGTCAGGTATACTTGTATCACACGGCGGTCGCGCAGGCTGCGTTTGCGCACCAGCAGTTTTTTCTTTTCCATGCGGTCGATGATGCCCGTTATCGTTGGCCCATCGCGGGACAGACGTCGCCCGAGTTCGCTCAGCACAACGCCGTCTTCATTCCAGAGGGTCATGAGCACTTCAAACTGCGGCGGCGTAATGTCGAATTTTTTCATGTTCGACTCAAGAAAACGCCGCATGTAGCGATGTATCACACCTATTAGCTCATTTACATTTTTGAATGTTACAGTTTCTTCCATAGCTGTGTCTCTTTTATAGTAATTAATTTTGACCCTGTTAAATAGCTGTACTGT
>CAYNVA010000393.1:0-3886 GCA_964400575.1 uncultured Thermodesulfobacteriota bacterium
ATTTCTGGCTTTTACGTGGCTCGGCAGCAGGTGAGCTGTGCTTCACGAAAACACCCGGCGGCTACACAGCGCTGTTTGAGGCTGAGACTAAAGGAGTTCTGCGGCTCATTGCCGGTCATCGGAAGGAAATCATGGAAAGCGTCATGGAATATGACCAGGCGCGGCAGCGCCTGAGGCCGCGCATATTTACGGAAATATTCATCCAGGATAAAATGGAGATTAAGCGGACGCTTTCTTTCGATTATGAGCAAGGCGCGTTTACCTGCACCCGCACCTATCCGGGCGGCAAGCCACGCACCATCAAGGCAGCACTGCCCGAGGATGGCTTCGAGGATATGCTCACGCTGTTTTACAACTTCCGCATGGGCTGCTACGGCCCGCAGCGGGAAGGCGGCACGCTCAAAGTGCCTGTCGTGATGAAGGAACAGCCGTCGTTCATCACTATCGACTTTCCCGGCCCCGGATCAAAGCAGCGGGCAAAGCGGTTTAATGCCGAGCTCTCCATGGAGCGCAATCTCACCTATGCCCGCAGCAAAAAACTGCTCATGCGGCTCGATGACAGGGCCGTCCCGGAATCAGCCCTCGTCATTGACGCCTACTTCTTCGGTGATCTTGCCATAACCCTGACAGGCACAACATACCACGAGAGCCCTTAACATTTTTTACCAAATCACGGCAGGAGATTTATAGCTACATAACCCCATTGCTTGTCATTCCGGCTTGTCCGGAATCATTTCTCCATACAACAAAAGGGATTCCAGACAAGCCGGAATGACTCGTTTATGTGTCCCTTGCAGAACACAGGCAATGGCTATATTGTTTTCATAAGTGCTCTGGCCGGCCTTCTTTTCATTTAATGATTCGTGCAATTTCCTTAAAAGCGGGCGCAGCCGCCGAGCCCAGCAATTCAAACAGCGCCGTTTCGACTGAGGTAATCTGCACGCCCATGCTTCGCATGCGCTCAATGCCGATACCATTGTTTTGCGGCGTGCGCGAGCAGACGCAATCAGCCGCCACCTGCACCCGAAAGCCCAGGCCCGTAAGCTCCATTGCCGTCTGCAGCACGCAGATATGAGTTTCAATGCCCGCAAGCAGCACATCCGGGCGCCGGTGCGCCTTCAGCGCAGCAACAAACTCCTCAGAGCCGCAGCAGCTGAAACTCATTTTACTGACAGGCCGGGCCCCTGCAGGCATAACCTCGGCGATTTCAGGCAGCGTCGGCCCTAGCCGCTCAGGGTTCTGCTCGGTCCAGAGTATCGGCAGCGAAAAGGCATTAAACCCTGCAATCAGCTTACGGGTGCTTGCAACGAGGCGCTCACGGTCAAACATCGCCTTTGCAAGGCTCTCCTGTATGTCAATGCAGACAAGTAGGGTCGTATCAATTTTCAGCACATATAGCTCCTTCAATGTTTATTTAGAATTTGTCGGGTTCGCTTATATAATTTAGAGATTAAGGAATTTAGGGATCCCTCAATCCCTCAATTCATTCCACCCAGTCAACAATATATTCTTCCCAATCCTCGGGATCAACACGATCTTCGCACACCACCTTGCCGCGTATGGATACCCCTGCCGCATGCACAGTATCCGGGCTGCCCGACACAAGGGGGTGCCACCACGGCAAATTATTACCTTCAAAAAGCAGCCGGTAGGCACATGTCGCCGGCATGTAATGTACAGCTTCAAGATTCTGCGGCGTCAGTTTCACGCATGTCGGCACCAGCACCGTGCGCTCGCCATAGCAGGTACAGGCGCAGACCTGCTCAACATAATAGCGGCACACGAGACGTGTATAGCACAGCTCAGCGGTATCCTCAAACTCCAGCTTGATCAGGCAGCACCTGGCGCACCTGTCGCACAGCGACTCCCACTGCTCAGGGGAGAGATCTGCAAGCTTTTTGGTTTCCCAGAACGGCTGGCCGCTCTTCTGTTTTCCTGTACGCATATGCTTCCCAATGACTGCGGTATGGCCCGTACGCCCGATTTTACAGGCCCTGAGCGCATTATTCAAGAATTGATTTGACAACAACCTTTAAAAAATGCTGTGATTTAAAAAACAATACGGGGTCACGCCTCATGAACAAACACGGTGATGAAACACTCCGCACCACCATCAAAGGCGAAATCGGCATCATTGCATGGACGGCCCTTGCCCGTTTTTATGCCGCCGGTACTGCGGTTGCCGTAGACGCAGAGCTTAACCTGGCAGACGTTGCGTTTG
Organism: uncultured Thermodesulfobacteriota bacterium; assembly: GCA_964400575.1. Taxonomy (GTDB): domain Bacteria; phylum Desulfobacterota; class WTBG01; order CAIYCZ01; family CAIRTM01; genus CAIWCT01. The sequence goes on from CAYNVA010000393.1 coordinate 2,222, forward strand.
AGTTTTCCAAAAACAACACGGCAGCGGTGCAGCAATGGATGAGCGCCGGAAAAGTCAGCAGGGTTTCAGATGAGCAGGCAAAAATGTGGTTTGAAACCGATGCCACAGTAGCGGCAGTTGTCATAAGCCCGTGGGTGCTGGTGCAGGAAGTAATAATGGCGACAGATCAGGAGGATAACCTGCAAGTATAGTAGCCCGTAGTTAAGTTAATATACAGGAAACAGGCCTGACCGCTCATTTCAAGACATCATCTCCGGGAAACAATTCCCCCTGTGATTGGCTGGATTCAGCCAATAAAATTCAGCTGTGAGCATTTAGTTGGCTGAATTTAGCCCATCATTTTTAACCCCCTAACCAGCCAAATAAGCAGAGCATGTTTTTATTTTTTTCAACCATCTGTTTTTCAATTCTTTTTATTAAGAGGGAGATTTTTTCAGGGCAATTTATTTTTTTGGTATGCGTATTGCTTTTCTATAAGTTCAGGAATCATAAAGGAAGTGGATTGGGATAGAAGGGAGCAAGAATTATGAGAGATATAATAGATCATATCATTCGTAATAGGATTATGTGTCTAAGGTACTCAATCAGGAGACACCCGGGGTTGATCAGGATGTTGATTGAGATTGAGGATGTGTTGGCAGGGTTGAATGTGATTGGAGGGATGAGATGAGTGATGGAAATAGTTCTCATACTTCCTGGATAAATCAGAAACCATAAAGCGAAAGGATTGTTGCCGAGTAGCATTCAGTATAAAATCCCCTCATAGACGTGCAGGGAGAATGTTCCCCCCCTCATTCTCCCTGCACGCTCCCTCCTTCAAGATACTTTCACATTCATAATTGCATCATAAAACACTTGTGTATTGATATGCAAGTGTATCTCAATACACTTTACAGCCTGCAATTGCATGTACTATCAATTATAGAAACCTCTAAGTACTCTAAAATACTTGTTAAAATTTATAAAATAGTTGCATTTTTTTTATGGCATTAATTTTGTATTATCTAATTAGTGAATGGACGAAAACCCCTATTGGGGTGGTAAAATAGCATGCACGTTTATTTAACTAATGATTGATAAGCATATGGCAGGAGGGAAAAATGAAAAAAAGTACAGGGTTGTTTTTAGCTGTTTTAGTGGGTTTAGCGATGATCTCAACAACTGTGCCTGCGTCTACAGATAGAGACGGGGACGGGGTTCTTGACGCGGAAGATAATTGCTCTGAATCAATACTTACAGACACTGTAATCATAGAAGGATGTGAAGAATGTGATAGCGGGGTTCGCAATGTGGTTTTTGAAGATGGCTGCACGATGAGCGACCTCATAGCACAGTGTTCTGACGGGGGGAAAAATCACGGAAATTTTGTCAGCTGCGTCGCCGATCTTACCAATGAGTGGAAAAAAGCCGGATTTATCAGTGGAGCGGAAAAAGGTGCAATTCAGGGCTGTGCGGCAAAATCAAATAAATGCAAAGACGACAACTGCGATGGCCTAATCGATAATATATACACTTTCTACCGTGACGCCGACAACGACACATTCGGCAACCCGTCGGTGACCACGCTGGCCTGCTCACAGCCGGCTGGCTATGTAGCCAACAGCGACGACTGCGACGATACCGTATCCGGCCTGGGTTTAATAACGTGGTATTGGGACTACGATG
>CAYNVA010000394.1:0-25257 GCA_964400575.1 uncultured Thermodesulfobacteriota bacterium
AAGCTCAGCCCATATGGGCAGTGCAGCTGTTGCGCCGGTATTGCGGATCGATTCACCGTCATCAAAGCCCACCCACACCAGCGCCAGGAGATCAGGCGTATAGCCCACAAACCATGCGTCGCGTGAATCATTGGTTGTGCCGGTTTTGCCTGCAGCCGGCAGGGTTATCCCCCTGCCGGCCAACCCCCGGGCTGTTCCGTCGGTTACCACGCTTCGCAGCAGAGAATTCATGATATAGGCCTTATCCTGCATGATAATCCGCTTTGCACTCATGTGCCGCAAAGCAAGCACCACTGCGTTTTCATCGACCACTTTTTTCAGCGTAAACGGGACCGGCAGAACGCCGCCCGAAGCCAATGCGCAGTATGCCCTGGCAAGCTCAAGGGGTATGACTTCGCATGAGCCAAGAGCCAGGGCAGGGGAGGGCGTCAGCGGGGTCGAGAAGTCGAACAGCCGCGCAGTGGTAATGATGCGGCCCAGTCCAATACGCATGGCAAGATCAATGGTTGCCAGATTCACCGACCGTGCAAGCGACTCGCGCATGCTGAGCCGGAGCTCGGGGATATCCTCATAGTTTTTAGGTTCCCACTGCCTGCCGCCAACCGTCATGGTGCGCGGCTCATTTGAAAGCATGGTCGCCGGCGTGCAGATATCAAGACCGCTGAGATAGACAAAAGGCTTAAATGCGCTGCCGGGCTGGCGGCGGGCCTGGGTGACGCGGTTGAACTGGCTTGCGCCGTAGTCTCTGCCGCCCACCATCGCCTTTATCGCGCCGTTTTTTGGATCTATGACCACAACGGCTCCCTGCAGCTGCTTGCCGGGTTCATCACGGCGCAGAGCAGGCTGCCCCTTTTCAAGGCGCTCCAGCCCGTTGGTCAGCGCCTGTTCAGCTGCTGTCTGCACCTGCATGTCGATGGTGGTGTATATTGAAAGTCCCAGGCTGTTCAGCACCTCGGGCGGATACATGTCACGGAGCTGCTGCGCCAGATAATCCATGAAATAAGGAGCTTTTTTGTTGGTCGGGCTGTACACGGCCGTGCGCACAACGGCCTGCAGCGCAGACTGCAGGTCTTTTTCGGCAATCATATTGTTGTCGCGCATGGCTTTCAGCACCATGTCCCTGCGTTCGGTGCAGGCTTTTTTGTCGGCAAACGGTGCATACTGCCCTGGCGATTTTATAAGACCTGCCAGCACGGCGCTTTCGCTGAGCGTCAGATCGCTTATCTGCTTGCCGAAGTAAAAAAACGAGGCCTCCCCGAAGCCATTTACGGAAGCTGAGCCCTTCTGGCCGAGGTAAATTTCATTGAGATACATTTCAAAAATTTGTTTTTTGTCGTATTTTGCGTCGATGATAAGGGCAATGAGCACCTCATTAAATTTACGGGTAAGCGTGCGTTCGTTGGTTAAAAAGTAATTTTTAGCCAGCTGCTGGGTGATGGTGGAGCCGCCCTGACGGATGCCGCCACGCAGAAGGTTGACAAACAGTGCCCTCAGTATGCCGAGCGGGTCAAGCCCGTAATGGCTGTAAAAGTTTTTGTCTTCGGCTGCAAGAACGGCATTGATGAAATGCGGAGGCGCCTGTTCGAGCTTTATGAGCCTGCGGCGTTCGTGTTCGTCGCCATAGAAGAGCATGACTTCTTCGGGCTCAAGCTCAATCATTGGAAGCGGTTTGCCGCCAACAATTGAGCTTATGGCCTGTATGGTGCCATCGCTGAAGGTGATATGGACAGGGTAGCCGGGCCGTTCGAGTCCGGGCATTTTAAGATCATGAAGGAATATATCAATGAAGGAACCCGACACCTTCATCTCCCCTTTTTGCCGCGGCTTGGAAGGTGACTCGCGGTACCCGAGGGATTTGAGCTTTTCCTTGAGAGAGTCCATGCGGATGCCCTGGCCGGGCATGAGAATGACGGTATCGGAGAAGACGCGGGATGGTATATCCCATCGCCTGCCCGAGAACCGGTTTTCGATTTTCATGGAAAGGTACAGGCAGTACGGAGCCAGAAGTATGGCTGCGGCAAGGCTGCCGGTTATAAAAATGCGCGCAAGCTTTATGTGCAGCCTGCGGAGCGTTTTCTTTTTTTGTTTTTTGGCGGGTCTTTTTTTTGTCGGCATCAGCACCAGTTTCAGTAACATCGCTGATTTATGATACCGCGGCCCGCTGTTTTACTCAAGCTGAAATCATTACATGCCAATGTTTTGTGCACCTGCATATATAACTAATATGCTATATCTATGATTATTCAACGATGATTGAGTATAGTCGTGTTGAGAGTATAGTCGCGTTTAACAAAAGATGTATTTAATAATAATTGAAATTATTTTCTATGTAATATAAAGAACAACCGTGTGGTGATTAACATTTGAGGGAGGGAAAAAATGGCAACAAAAACTGCTTCCAAAGAAAAAACTTCAGCCCGTAAGCCTCGTGCAGTAAAGAAGGCGGCGAAAAGCTCGACTCCTCCGGCTGGCTATAAAAAAAAATATTTTAAAACAAAAGCTCTCTGCAAGGTCACGTTTATGCTGCCGGGCATAGCCGCTCCCGGTGCAGGCATTGTCTGTATTGTCGGCGACTTCAATAACTGGAGCATCATCTCGCATCCCATGAAACGGCAGAAGAGCGGAGATTTTACCCTTACCCTTGATCTTGAGCCTGGCAGGCAGTACCAGTACCGCTACCTGATTGATGAGTGTCTCTGGGAGAATGACTGGTGGGCTGACGCATATGTGACAACCCCTTATGGAGACTGCGAAAACTCGGTGGTGATTGTATAGCGGTCTGCTGCTGCGCCACTTTTCGAGCTTGTGCGCATGCTGGTTACTTTGATCGCAGGTGCATTAACCGTAGGGGCTTCGTATGCTCAAGCCCAATATTCGTCAGGTCCTATGGCAATATGCCCATTCACCTGTAGGGCAGACCGGTGTGTCTGCCCGATTTTTATGCAAATCCGCCACGGCGGATGTCTGCCCGGCTTACAAACTTGAAAGTAAATACGACCCCAGGCTTCAGTAACAACATTCCCTGGTTTATATAATTTTTTTATAAAGGAGGGTTTCATGCTCGAGTATTCAACATTTTCGGCAAAAGAATGGATCGCGGAAAATTTAACCACTGCTAAACGGCTCACCCCGGAGACGCTTCGAGCGGTTGAAAATTTTACATTGATGTGGAATGTTTTTGAGGGGCTGCTTTGTAACACGCATGCCGATATGAAAACATTTGAAAACCTTGCTTCAGAAATTGTCAAAAGGCGCAGGTGCAAGTCTGAGATAGAGCGTATCTTCGCCTACTATCAAAAACGCTATTATGTAAAAAAAGATTTTACCGAGCATTTTACCGGCTTGCGCTTCCGTTCGAAGAGCCAGAAAGAGTTTGTCGAAACTGTTGTACGCGGGAAAAAAGCAGACTTTGAATCCAGGGTTTTAGCCCTTTTGATCATTCTCCAGAGAATACGCAACAACCTGTTTCATGGACTGCAGTCTCTGGATATGCTCAATAGCCAGGCATTTAATCTGTATGTGGCCTGCCGTGCTCTGGCAACCTTAATCGAAGCCCATGGCAGGCATTTTAAACGGGAGCGCTATACAGAGGAATTTATCGGCTGATCACTGGCAAAAAAACAGCTCTGCGGCAGGCGAAAAATGTTTTTTCAATTTTGCATCTCAGTAAATCCATATGTCTGGTGAATTACTGTGAACAGGCCTGCCTGCTCGTTTAAACAAGTCATCCCAGGAATCAATCCCACCCTGCATTTGGCTGGATTCAGCCAATAAAATCAAGCCGAGTGCCTCTGGTTGGCTGAAATCAGCCAACCATTTTTCATCCCGCAAGCAGCAAAAGCGGATGCACATATTTTTATTTTTCCCCAACCATCTGTTGGAGAAATTGGTGGAGTTTTTTCCTTCAGAGTTGATTTGCCAACATTGGGCAGACACGCAACTGAGGTAAAATCTGCTTTGAAATTCTTGAGCTTGTTTATGGCATTCATCAGCTTATGAAGTCTTTGTCAACGCAGCCTGTGTGGAAAATTGGTGCATGCCGCACACCGTCTGTGCTACGCAGGTACTATTGCCCCGCCGGCAGGCGCTCCTGTATTCCTGGCAGCGAACGGTTGATGATGGTTTTGGCCATCCGCTGCATACGTTCGCTGTTTTTCAGAACACCTTCTACCAGTGGGGCCATGCGGTAATAAAGATGTATCCCCGCCCTGCCGGACACCGACGTTGCAAGCACCTCATCGCGATATCTGCGCAGGGTTTCGACCTCTGAAGAATCTTCACCGTAAAGATATACCAAGGGACAGAATGCTTTGACATGTATGGTGACAACTGCGGGAGCGCTGTTCAGAGCCCCATCGTTTGCAGCGTAGGTAAAATTGTCAGTCCCGAAATAACCTTTTTCAGGTTTGTAGGTGAATGAACCGCTTTCTTTCAATTCAAGGGTCCCATGCGCCGGGCCCACAACAAGAACTGCTGTCAGGTTATCGCCATTGGGATCGCTGTCATTGTCCAGCACGCCCTGCGAGCGCACGGAAAGCCGCAGATTCCGGTTGACGGTATAGTTGTCGTCACCTGCAACCGGCGCCGTATTGGTAACATCCAGCATGACACTGACTGAAGCTGTATAATCAACGCCTGCAAGCGCCTTGTACGTAAAACTGTCGGTTCCGCTAAAATCTTCATCAGGGGTATAGGTAAAAGACCCATCCGTTTTCAAAGAAAGTGAGCCGTGCGACGGGTTGGTTACAAGTATGGCCGTCAGCGGATCGCCGTCTGCATCAAAGTCATTTGCAAGCACGCCCGGAGGCTGTATATTAAGCACATTGTTTATACCGGCGCTATATGAATCCGGTTCAGCCTGCGGAAGATCGTTTGAGCCGCGAAAAAAGGGGTAGGTTTTGTTATCGGAAATCCCCCATACAGATGCAAAATCCCATCCTGCGTTGACAAAGGTGCTTCGTTTTTTCATGTAGGCAGTCGACTTCGCGGTACCGCCGGCAGAGATTTTCTGCCCTGAAGTGTTGTTGTCCCAGAAACAGTCGGATGCTGTCGCAATAGTGCTCCAACCGATCAGGGCGCCGATCAGGCTGCCGACCCGATTCTCCGTAACGCTTACCTTGCCGGCGCTGTAGGACTTGATGATGGGTGTATTGTCATTATAGCCCACAAGGCCGCCGATGCCGTTTTGACCGGTAACGGCGCTTGTGCTATAGCAGTTGCTGATGGGAGTGCCGGCCAGGCTCCACCCTACCAGCCCGCCGGCATATTCGTTTGCGCTCACCGGGCCCGTACTGTAGCAGTTGTTGATAAGGCAGTTGTTATTATAGCCCACAAGGCCGCCGATGCCGAGTTGACCTGTCACGGTGCATGTGCTGGAGCAGTTGGTGATGGGAGTGTTGGCCTGGCTCCACCCCAGCAGCCCGCCGGCATAATCGGCCTCCGCGCTTACCGAGCCCGAACTGTAACAGTTGTAGATAAGGCAGTTGTCTTTATAACCCACCAGTGCGCCGGTAAAACCCTTACCCTTTATTGTAGCATTATCAATGGCAACATTTCTAATGGCTGCAGGCGCGCCGGATCCGGATACATAACCGAACAGCCCGACATCATTAGCAGCCACCCTGTTTATGTAAAGGTTTTTTATAGCGTATCCCTGACCGTCAAAGGAGCCTGAAAAACGCAAGATTCTGGTGCCAATAGGCTCAAAACCCTCGCCGCCGTTCCAGCTGCGCGTTGCCGATGCATCGATGTCGGCATCGAGCGCATAGTCTCTGTCTAATGTGCTTGCGTTATCGCCAATTTTTTGCAGCTGCTCAATGGTCGTAATGTGAATGGTCTGGCTCATGACTGAAGCCGGCTCAGCCATGAACATCACCAGCAGGGCAAGATGGGCAATAAAAATCAGCGTCATATAAGAATTGCGTTCCATAGAGTCCTCTCACATGTAAAAAAAATTGCGATTATTACCCCGAACTTTCCCATCAACACGGGTATGCATGTCGGAGATAAACAGTATAGATGCAGAATTCTTACAGGTCAAGCCCTTCAGTCACCCGAAATCTATCACCTAATTTTCAAATTGCAGAATTTTAAAGCCGGTGGTTATATATTTAAAAATGTAATAGTGAACATCCGTAAATAAAATACAATAATTCGAGGTCTTATGCTACCGGCTCCGCTGCATGCATAGTATGAAGTTTCATAAAAATTAAACTGTTGTCTTTTTTTTACGCAAGACTTTAACCGAAGGGAGAACTGAGCTCGTTTTGTGTTTAAGCGACACCACTTTATTTGTATAGAATTAATTCTAAAATGTGATAAAATATAATACAATAAATAGAAAAAACTTGCTTTAAGCTGCTTTATTAATATGAATCAATGCACATGAAAAAAGTCGGTCTTTTCATCCCCGCTTACAAAGCGGGGCTTTCAAGGCAGGATTCCGGTCAACCAGGTTAGGAAAAAGGGTCGGGACCAGCACCGCATGCAGCCCGGGAAACATACACCTTCAGATAGAGGAAAACGCTATGGAAACAATTACAAAACACGACGCTGAAATGACTTCGGAAAATCGGTCCGTGAGTAGATCCGTGGCTGTCGGCGGAGGTATGCAAAAAGAATATCTGCCGGCAAAAACAATGTGCAAGGTGACATTCAAACTGCCGGAGGCCGCTGCTCACGACGCGCAGAGCGTGACTCTGGCCGGCGATTTCAACAACTGGGACACCCAGGCCAATCCCCTGCGGAAGCTTAAAAGCGGGACCTGGTTTCTTGCCCATGTGTTTGAGGCCGGAAAGAATTACCAGTTCCGGTACCGTATCGATGCATCCCGCTGGGAGAATGACGTGAAAGCAGACCGGTACGTGAAAAGCCTTTTCGACAGCAGCGATAACTCGGTCGTCACGGTTTGAGAAAGACGTTTACCGCTGAGGCAGCCGGCTGCATCTGCACGGATGGTTCAAAAACGGTGAGGGACATCCTGGCCACCGCCCTGTGGGGTGACAGGAATAGTATACAGGCACAATTAAAATCAAAAGGAGGTTTATATGATGATACAACTAGTCGCCGCCGCAGTCGTGCTGACCGTTATGTTCCTTTCAGCAGCAGTAAAAATATTAAACGAATACGAACGGGGCGTTATTTTCAGGCTGGGCAGGCTTATCGGGAGCAAGGGGCCCGGACTGATTCTTTTGATACCGATTGTTGACAAGATGAGGAAGGTCAGCCTGAGGCTTGTTGTCATGGATGTTCCGGCTCAGGATGTAATCACGCGGGACAATGTCTCGGTGAAGGTTAATGCTGTTGTCTATTTCAGGGTTATCATGCCTGACAAGGCGATTGTTGAAGTGGAGGATTATTTCTATGCAACATCACAGCTTTCCCAGACAACGCTGCGCAGCATCTGCGGTGAAGCAGCACTTGACGAGCTTCTGTCGGAACGGGAAAAGCTGAATATTAAAATACAGGAAATACTTGACCGGCACACAGGCCCGTGGGGCATAAAAGTCACCAATGTCGAATTAAAGCAGATTGACCTTCCTGATGAAATGAAGCGGGCCATGGCAAAGCAGGCCGAGGCCGAACGCGAACGCCGTGCAAAGGTTATCCATGCCGAAGGTGAAGCCCAGGCGGCAACAAAGCTCGCAGAGGCTGCCCAAATCATGTCAAACCCGGTGTCATTACAGCTCAGGTATCTGCAAACACTAACCGAGGTTGCCGCTGAAAAGAACTCAACGACCATATTCCCTCTGCCCATAGATCTTATCAGGCCATTTATGAAGATGCTGGATAAGGATAATACATGAGCCTGACACTCTAACCAAAGAGTTGCAGCATGCATGAATTGTAAGGACTGTCACCCTGGCAATAGACGGCTATCACTACCGGAGGATATGCCAGATGTATATTTATTGAGCCGGGCCGCACACTGTTTTTGAATTCGCGCTGTCACGCAACGACCTAACCGTACTTCTATGAGAGGAGCCTGCCTGCATGCCATCAGTCATTAAATATTACGAGGGAATCGACTCGATCGCCGTCATCGGCAACTATGTTCCCCGCCAGTGCGGGATTGCAACGTTTACGACGGACCTGGTTGAGGCCCTGTCGGTGGAAGCTCCCGACATCAACTGCTGGGCGGCAGCCATGAATGACAAGCCGGAAGGGTATCGCTATCCTGAAAAGGTGCGCTTTGAGATCAATCAGAACAAGCTGACCGATTACAAGACCGTGGCGGAATTTATCAATATCAGCCAGACCGATATTGTCTGCGTACAGCATGAATACGGCATTTTCGGAGGGCCGGCCGGCAGCCATCTTCTGAAGCTTCTCGGGGAGCTGCGCATGCCGGTTGTTACAACGCTGCATACGGTACTGAAAGACCCAGCCCCTGAATATCTTGAAGTCATGCGCAGGCTGGCAGACCTCTCCGACAAGCTGATCGTGATGAGCCGCAAGGCCTTCGGCTTTCTCGAAGAGATCTACGGTGTGCCGGAAGAAAAAATCGCTTTTATCCATCACGGCATTCCCGACACGCCATTTATGGACCCCAACTATTACAAGGATCAGTTCGGCCTGGAAGGCAGAAAGGTGCTGCTCACCTTCGGCCTGCTTTCCCCGAATAAGGGCATTGAAATCATGCTGCAGGCGCTTCCGGCGGTTATTCAAAAACACCCTGATGTTACCTATATCATTCTGGGGGCAACACACCCCCATGTTTTGAAGTCCCATGGGGATGCATACCGTATCAGCCTGCAGCAGCTCGTGCGCAAGCTGAATATCAGCGAACATGTCATTTTTCAGAACCGCTTTGTCGAGCTGAAAGAATTATGTGAGTTTCTCGGCACCGCCGATATTTATGTAACCCCCTATCTTGACGAGGCTCAGATTACTTCCGGGACCCTGGCCTATGCCATGGGCACCGGCAAAGCCGTCGTTTCAACCCCGTACTGGTATGCCTCCGAGATGCTGGCCGAAGGACGGGGAAGGATTGTTCCATTTAAAAATCCCGATGCAATGGCCGAACAAATCATCGACCTTCTGGACAACGATACCAATCGTCACCTGACCCGTAAGAAAGCCTATACATTCAGCCGCGAGGCAACCTGGAAAGAGGTCGCCCGAAAATATCTCGAGGTTTTCAGTGAGGTCAGGCTCAAGCGTGCCCGGCACCCGCGCCCCCGGCACACCTACGTTGAAAACATCAAATCCATTACAAAATTCGAACTTCCGGAGGCCAATCTCGATCACCTGAAAACCCTTACCGATGATACCGGTATTTTGCAGCATGCCACTCAGACCATCCCCGACCGAATCCACGGCTACTGCACGGATGATAATGCCAGGGCGCTGATGGTTGCCTCCATGGGCAGCAAATACATGCTTGCCGACAGCAAGTTCTTTGACTGCCTCAGCAACCAGTATCTCAGCTTTCTGCTGTATGCCTTCAATGATGAAAAAGGGCGCTTCCGTAATTTTATGAGTTATTCCCGGCAGTGGCTGGAGGAGGTTGGGTCAGAGGATTCCCACGGAAGGGCGCTCTGGGGCCTCGGGAAGACCGTTGCTTTTCTTGACAATCCCGGGCAGCTGGCAATGAGCACGAAGCTCTTCAATCAGGCGCTGAATGCCATCGAGCACTTCAGATCACCGCGGGCCATTGCTTTTGCCATCGTGGGCATGCATGCCTATCTGCAAAAATTTTCAGGCGACAGTGAAGTGCGGCGGATCCGGGACATCCTTGCCGAACGGCTTTTCGGTCAGTTTCAGAAAAATGCGACAGAAGACTGGCCCTGGCTTGAGAATGCTTTAAACTATGCCAATGGCAAGCTGCCGCATGCCCTGCTGCTGTCGGGCCAGTGGATGCAGCGCAGCGATATGATCGATATGGGGCTCAAGACTCTCAAATGGCTGCTTGCTATCCAGACTGAAAACGGCCACTTTGTGCCCATCGGCAGCAACGGGTGGTATAAAAAAAGCGGGCACAGGGCACGCTTTGACCAGCAGCCGATCGAGTCTAATTCCATGATCGATGCCTGTGTCGAAGCCTTTAACATCACCAGCGATACAACATGGATCGACAGTGCGGTCATGTGCTTTAACTGGTTTCTGGGACAGAACGACCTGAACATGCCGCTCTATGATGCCAAAACCGGCGGGTGCCGCGACGGGCTGATGGCTGACGGCATCAATCAAAATGAAGGCGCTGAATCCACTATTGCCTGGCTGCTCTCGCTGATGACACTGCAAAAGCTGTATGCTGATGAGATTTTAAAACAGTCATCACGGCCGGCCGTCTGACCTGAAGGAATAATTAAAGCGGACAGTGCCCTTTGTTTTGACATGTATCCCCGCAGAGCGGTTCGTGAACCGCCCTGTGGGGATACGCAAACCGGGCGATAAAATGTCTACGGTAGGGGCATCCTGGTAGATAAAATTGATTTTTTGATACTTTACACGGCGCAATCCGTTCTAAAGAACCGTTTTGCCGGAAGCGGTTTTTTTATATGCATGTGCCGGTGTTATCGACAATTTTCTCTGCGTATGTACCCAGGATGGAACTATACCCGCTATTTATCGATACAAGGAGGGACCATGAAGGTTGTGGCATTTAACGGCAGCCCCCGCAAAGAGGGCAATACGGCGCAGTCGCTTGACGTGGTGCTTGCAGAGCTTCGGGCAGCAGGTATTGAAACGGAACTGGTAAACATTGCGGCACAGGGGCTCAGGGGCTGCATCGCCTGTTATACGTGCATGGAGAAAAAAGACGGGGCATGCGCCATCACGAGCGACCCCCTGAACGACTATGTGCAGAAAATGCGCGATGCCGACGGCATCATAATAGGCTCGCCCGTGTATTTCAGTAATATTTCCGCAGAGACCAAGGCCCTTATCGACCGGGCCGGGCTTGTGGCGCGCGCCAACGGCAATATGCTTCAGAAAAAGGTAGGAGCGCCCGTTGTCGTCATGCGCAGGGCAGGGGCGACATTTGCCTTTGCAGCCATCAATTTTTTCTTTCTTATTCAGGAGATGATCATCCCCGGCTCGGATTACTGGAATGTGGGCATCGGACGCGCGCCGGGAGACGTACAAAAAGATGAAGAGGGCATAGAAACCTTTAAGACACTGGGCCGCAACATGGCCTGGCTGCTGAAGAAACTGAACGCTCAATAAGAGCCCATCCCATTAGGGGCCTGGCATCGCTTTTTCAGGCACCGTGCTCACTGGTTGAGGCCGGTTTTGATGGATCGTTATTTGTTCGCACGGCCTGAAATGCGTTCGGCCAAAACCCTAATGAGATAGGCTCTAAATCGGCCGGCACAAGGTGCTTGCATCTGCAGGCGGCACACTTGCCTGGTATGCCGTTTTTTTTCTTCGGCATTCGTGTAATTATCAAATTGACACCCACCCCGTCTTATCTTATAAACTCACAATAACCTTTAAACCAAGAATAGATTAAAGCGCCTCCGTGTGCATGCAACGCAAAGTGAGAATACATGCTTCTTGAGCAGGAACGACAGCTGGTTGTAGAGTATGGCAAGCGGCTTATTACCCACAGCCTTACCCGGGGCACAGGCGGTAATTTAAGCATCTTTAACCGCGAAAGAGGGTTTGCCGCAGTCAGCCCGAGCGGGCTTGACTATTTTGAGACGCGTCCCGAAGATGTGCCGGTTGTGGATATTGCGGGCCGGGTTGTGGCTGGCGACCGAAAGCCCTCAAGCGAGCTTCCATTTCATCTGGTTTTTTACAACAGCCGCGAGGATATCAGCGCCGTGGTGCATACCCATTCTGTGCATGCTACCACACTCGCCTGCCTTGGGCTTGAACTGCCGGCTGTGCATTATGTTATCGGCTTTGCAGGCAGCAATGTGCGCTGCGCTCCGTATGCAACTTTCGGCACTGCTGAGCTTGCCCGCAATGCATTGGACGGCATGGCCGGCCGCAGGGCCGTGCTGCTTGCCAATCATGGTCTTATCGCCGGCGGGGCAAGTATGCAGGAGGCGTTCATGATCGCTGAATCAGTGGAATTCTGCGCTGAAATTTACTGCCGTACCAAAGCACTTGGCCATCCGCTCGTGTTGAGCGACGCCGAGATGGCGGTAATTATTGAAAAATTTAAAAGTTATGGTAAACAATAGCTCGAAAAGAGGGGAGTGTCATTGATGGCTGATTATATACTTGGTGTGTGGGACGGGCATGATTCGGGCGCTGCGCTGATTAAAGGCGACAAGGTACTTGCAGCGATAAATGAGGAGCGCCTGACGCGGCGCAAGCTTGAAATACGGTTTCCGGAGCACTCGATACAGACCTGCCTGCGGATGGCCGGTATTTCTCCCGCAGACATTAAAACCGTGGCAGTATCAACCTCTGATTTTGCAAAAACCCTTGGCCGCGTCGCGCCTTCCACCAAGGAGGCGTATTATCTCATACGCCGCCGCAAAAAAGCGCCCGGCCTGCTTTCCACCATCAAGAAACAGGCAAAGTACCGCATTACGGAAATCGGCCCGAGCGCGTTGAGCCGTTTTGTGAGTACATACTGTGTGAATGCCGAGCTCGGGCGGCTTGGCTTTCGCAATCATGCGACCCGGCTTGTCGATCATCATCTTTGTCACGCCGCATCGGCCGCGTACTGGAGCGGTTTTGATTCGTGCCTTGTTCTGACCGTCGACGGCATCGGCGACGGTCTGTCCGGCTCGGTAAGCAGGCTTGACAATGGCAGGCTTACCCGCCTGGCAAATATATCGGGCAGGGATTCCATGGGCATTTTTTTCGAGCATGTGACCAATCTTATGAACATGCGCGAGCTTGAGGATGAAGGCAAGGTCATGGCCATTGCAAACTATGCCTACCCGATTCCGGATGCCGAAAACCCCATGCTTGATCTGGTTGAGGTGAACGGCATGCAGGTGCTCAGCCGGTACGGATCGCTTCGGATGTACCGCGAGCTTAAGAAGCTTTTGTGGAAGTTTCCATCTGAGCAGTTCGCCTACATGGCGCAGCGCACGCTTGAGGTGAAGGTGTGCGAACTGGCGCGCAACTGCCTGCGTCAGACCGGCCTGCGCCGGCTCGCTTTGGCCGGCGGCGTGTTTTCCAACATAAAGCTCAATATGCAGATACGCCTGCTGCCGGAGGTCGATGCCTGCTGCGTGTTTCCGCATATGGGCGACGGCGGGCTTGCTCTCGGCGCGGCATTTCAGGTAAACAATGAAATGAACGGCATTGCGGCCTATACTGCACCTGACGTGTACTGGGGGCTTTCCTACACTGATGATGAAATACGTGCCGCACTGCAGCAGAGCGGGTACAGCTGGACCGCGCACGACGACATCGCGCAGGCTACGGCGCAGCTTATCGCCGATGGCAATATCGTGTTCTGGCTGCAGGGCGGCATGGAATACGGGCCGCGAGCACTGGGGCGCCGCAGCATACTTGCGCTGCCGAATTCAAGCCGCATTAAGGATCTTTTGAACCTGCGGCTCAAGATGCGCGTGTGGTATCAGCCGTTCTGCCCCTCCATGCTTGCCGAAGAAGCCCCCGGGCTGCTGGAAAATAATGACGGCCTCATCAACCGCTTTATGACCATGGGCTATATGGTGAAGGAGCAGCGCCGCCGTGATATGGAAGGCGTTATCGGCATCGACGGCAGCTGCAGGCCGCAGTTTGTGACAGATAACGAGCCGCTGTTCCGGCAGCTTTTGCAGGAGCTGAAAAAGCTCACCGGCACGGGTGTCGTACTCAATACCAGCTTTAATGTCCACGGTGATCCTCTGGTGTGTTCGCCGCAGGACGCTCTTGATACCCTCAGAAAGACCAGCAATGACTATCTGGTCATGGGAAAGTATCTGGTCAAGCGGGGATGAGGAATTACGGAATACAGAAGTCAGTAGCCAGAAGTCGGAATTCAGAATAAAGAATGTGAAGTTTCAAACACTGGCTAAAGGATTTACATCTCTCATTATGGGATGCACATCAAAAATAATACAAGCCTCAAAGATAATTTTTAATTGAAGGGGGAGTGCGGGGATATGCTCAAGAAATATTTTCTTTTTATCGTAAGCGGTTTGCTGTTTGTCGCGGAATGCATTGCACTGTACGCATGGTGCTCTTCATCTAAAGACTGGATGCTGCGCGAGCATCTGAAACTGGTATCGCCGCTGTGTCTTGAAATCACTTTTTTTCTGATTGTCACAATGGCATGTATGGTCATTGCGGGTTCGTTAAAAGACGGCAGCCTGCAGCAGTTTTTCGGACGTTTTGAAAAAAGGGTTTGGATATGCCTGGGATGCATCCTTGCCGCAGGCTTTGTGCTTGTCGTGTTTGTTGCGCCCCGCGAGCACAGGATTTATTATGATGAGGATATTTATATAAATATCGGCCAGAACATTGCGATGACCAAAGGGCTGGATTCCCGCTCTGAAACGGGGTTTTCCAATGCCCTGAGCTCTGCAGCGAAACGCATCACAGGGCTTACCGGCATGTGCAATGACGGCAGGAATGAATATGGCGATTACAGCTGCCTGCGTCTTGAATACAATAAGGAGCCCAATGGCTGGCCATATGTGCTGAGCCTGGTCTACCGCATTTTCGGCGTCAGCGAACCGGCTTCCTTTTATACGACAAATGCGCTTTTTCTGGTGGCCATCGTTGCGGTATTTTTTATAGCCTGGCTGCTTTTTTATAATGCCGTGTCAGCGCTTTTTTCCGCCCTTATTTTTATGCTTACCCCGCAAGTGCTCATCTGGTGCAATACCGTGGCTGTGGAGCCGAGCGCCGCGTGCATGGCTGCCTTTGCCGTGCTTGCAGCGCTTTTTTACCTGCGGGCCAGAACGACGGTTTCACTATTCCTGTTCGTAGCCATTCTTGCCTTTGCCGTGCAGTTCAGGCCCGAATCGGCCATGATCTGTGCTGTGGCGGGCATGCTGATCGTGTGTCTGCGGCCGCAGGAGCTGAAAAGCGGCAGATTCTGGCTCGCCGCGGCCCTGTTTTTCGGTCTTCTTATTCCGCATTTGACGCATTTGTATTCAGTGAAAGATTTTGACTGGGGCGGCAGCGGCCCCAAGTTTTCCTGGACCTATTTCATGCAGGGAAACTTTATGGTCAATACACTTTTTTATTTCATGAACATGCGTTTCCCCATCATTTTTGCAGCGTTGTTTTTTTTCGGCATAGCCATGAAGTCGCCTGTGGCAGGTTTGCGCCTGTGGCAGGAGAAGGCGCCGATTATACTGTGGTTCCTGCTGTTTTGGGGCATTTTTCTGTTCTTTTACGCAGGCAGCTATAATTATGGAGCTGATGTGCGCTTTTCACTTTTGTCGGCAGCCCCTATTGCCGTGCTTGCCGGCAATGGAGCAGCCTGCCTGACCGCCTGGATCGGCAAGCGATTCGGCACTGGTTTTGTGTATGTGCCGGCGGCCCTGATCATTTTCAACTTTCTAACTTTTATGCCCTATATTCGCGCCATCACGCAGGAGGCCTGGGCTGCCCGCGCTGACCATCGCTATGCTCAGGAAATGCTCAAATTAATACCTGAGGATTCCGTTGTTCTGACCCATAATCCCAACATGTTCCTCGCCTGGGGCAGAAATGCGGCGCAGGCATCGCTTGCAACCGAGCAGAAGGCCTATTTCAACGAACTGTTCAGCAGGTATAAGGAGGGTGTATTTTTTCACTTCAATTTCTGGTGCAATGTGGATGATCCGCTGCAGAAATCGTTTTGCCAGAATATACTTACAACGTTTAAGTGCACGCAGGTTGCAGAGTACCACGAAAAAAACTACAGGTATGCACTTTACAAGGTTGAGAAATAATAGCAGCCTGGATGCAGGCGGATGTAAAAAGCCGGGCCAGAGCATTTAACTAAGATCTGTAGACCAAAAGAACTATCTGTCATCTCGACCGAAGGGAGAGATCTTAAACTCACACACAAGCAGGGCATTAAGATTTCTCATCCGCCAGGGCGGATTCGAAATGACAGACTGGCTACACTATTTAGTTAGATACTCTAGCAGAGCGGCTTTTATTATTATTTCGCATGTTTTTTCTGGTACAGTTCAAAGGCATACAGGATTATTGACGCTGCCTCGTCCAAGCCTACGCGGTCCATGCAGATGCCCAGGTCAAATTCGTCCTGATAGTATTTGACATTGATCCTGCGGGCAAGCTCCTTCATGAAGCCGTCGCTTTGACGGTCGGCATCCTTGATTTTTCCTTCAGCCGCTGCTTTGTCCAGCCCTTCGTAGGTCATCAGGTTTTTTATTCGGGTTTCCATCGAGGCTTTGATGCTTACGCGAAATGCTGCGGGAAGCAGCAGATTGACACCCCGGCCGACAAAAACCGCATCATTCTGGGCTATGGTCAGTATGGCTTTCGGCAGCAGGTGGTGATAGGTCTGCGTGGGAATCTGGCCGAAAAAGTCGCCGATAATGGAATCGATGACGCCCTGTGTTCGTTCATCAAGGGCTTTAAACATGCGCGCATGATAGTTGCCGCCTGACTGACTGGCCAGCATGTCGAGAATTTCACGGCCCCATACCATGCAGCCCAGTTTTTCGCCTATTTTGTTTGCGATCAAGCGCCCGCCCGCACCGACCTGTCGCGAGATGGTGATAAGCTTTTTGGGCCCTATCGCGACGGGCTTGCTTATTTGCTGGTGCACGTCTGATTCGTATTTCGCCACTGCCTGTTCAATATACTTACTGGGGATTGTAATGTCCATCTGTCGTTCCTCGCCTGCCTATGTATGTGTTTATCCCTGGAATATTGGTGCTTATATACTATTATCTATATATCATATCCGGCAGCTCGAAAAAACAAAAAAGTATTTCATGCCTCAGGTGCGGCAGCAAGGCGTGTAACTCACAGCTTATTGCATATAGCAGTTTAGTTGCAGCTGTGGTATAGTGAATCAGTATGAAAGCAACTCACGTTCATCCTCAATCGCTAGATCCCGGCCTTTACGCCGGGCTGGTGATCGTTGCGGCTTTTATCGCAACACGTGTTTTATTTTACGGGCTGGGAGGGCGGTTTATTTCACAACCTGTCGGTTTTGCCCTGCAGTATCTTGACCCCCAGCTGCTGCAGAACGACCTGCTGCAAAGCCTTTTGTATCTTCATACTCAACCGCCGCTTTTTAACCTTTTTCTGGGTGTTGTTTTAAAGATCTCAGCCGACCCGCCGCTGACCTTCGCACTGCTGTTTCAGACAGCAGGCCTTATGGCACTGCTTGCGCTCTGCGGACTTCTCAGGGCAGTGCGGCTTTCGCCGGCAGCGGCGCTTATCGTCAGCATGATTTTCATGTGCAACCCGACGGTGATTTTGTACGAGAATTTACTGTATTACACCTACATTGAGGGTGCGCTTATTTTGCTTGCAGCCTTTTCTCTGCTGCAGTGGTGCAGGTGCTGGCAGAGCCGATGGGCACTGTCATTCTGGCTGGCGCTCGGGTGTCTTGGCGGTATTCGTTCGCTGTTTCACCCGGTCTTTTTTGTCGGGCTGTCATGCGTGCTCGGGTTTTATTTTTTTATAAAAAACAGACGGCGCAAACAGGTGCTTGTTTTTTGTGCCGCATCGCTCCTGGCCATTGCGCCGCTGCTGCTTGTGTGCTCGAAAAATAAGGCTGTTTTCGGTTTTTTTGGAAATTCGTCATGGGATGGCATAAGCCTGTGGACCAAGGCATGCGGCTACGGCCCTGAGGAACTTGAGCAGCTGTACAGCAGAGGTATCATCAGCAGCCTTGCCCGCCAGGCAGAGCTAGAGCCCTTCAGGGCTCTAGCTAAATATACGGATGGTGACATGCTCATGGCCCGTGCCTGCCATCATCCCGCAGACTGCGCGCAGTTTAAAACAACCGGCAAACCCAATTTCAACCATATCGGCTATATAGAACTTTCGCGGCAGCTTTGGAAGGATGCCCTTGCCATTATCAGGGACGACCCAGCCCGTTTTGCCTTTCAAACGCTGGCGTCCTACAGCCTGACCCTGTGGTATGCCTCTGACTCGGTTCACGGTCTTTTTAAGAATAATATGGAAATACTGGCAAACCCTGAAAAAATGTATAGATATGCCTGTCTTGGATTTCTGGGCGTGCAGAACCGCCATTCGGATTCGCGGCAGTGGGTGCGCACGGCATATATAAGCATACTGCTTCTGCTTTTTTATGCAGGTACTGCCGTGCTGGTTGTACGAGCCCGGGAAGATCGAGAGATTGCCGTTGCAGCGGTCTGTTTTTTCTGCATGCTCATCCATGCCTATACAATTGCTGTTTCATCAATTATTGAGTTTGGAGAGAACAACCGATTCCGCTTCCCGGTTGACGGGGCTTTTCTGGTCCTGATGGCGGGGAATATGGCAGCGTTTCTGCCGCTGTTGCGAAGAAGAAAAAGCTGTTTACCGGCCGGGTTAGGAATTCCCTGGCGGCAAAAGCAATATAGTTTATAGTGGATTTCAGAGGAGATAAGCTTGTGAAAATAAAGATGGATCTGCAAAAAAAAATTCTCAGCGGCTATCTGTTTATTATTGTGCTATTTGTCATACTGGGTACTATCAGCGTTTTTCAGATTGTAGCTCTCGGAAGACGCGTCCAGTATATGACCAATAATGTTGCGTCCGACGTCGCCATAGCCGATAAAATCACAACCGAGGTACTTTCCCTGCGCACGGCTGCTGAGAAATATATTGCTCTCAATAGAAACAAAGACCATGAAGAAGCCATGCGTCATATTAATGCACTTGCCGGGTTTTTGGAGGATGCCAAAATACAGGTAAAAGAGCCGGAGCGTGTCCGGAAACTCGCCCTCATTGATGAAAAATCAAAAGCCTATATCGACAAGTTCACCAAGGTTGCCATCCGCATAAAGGCGCAGTCGGAAAGCAGAAAGAGCCTTTTTGATACCGGTGTAAAAATAGAGGAAGCACTGTATGCAGTTGCTGCAAACACAAAAGCACTTGACCGGGCCGGGATCACTGCCATGAAGCACTTCCTTTCTGCACAGGCTGATGTTAACCGGTTTCTCTTTGATAATGACGCTGCCTATGCACAGGCAGCCCGAGAGAAGCTGGAAAAAGCCGTTCAGGCGCTTGGTACTATCAGGGGATGTGAAGCCGAGAAGCGCCTTGTAGAGGAGTACCTTGACGCCTTTGACGGACTTGCCGCAATCACGTTGAAAATGCAAGGAGAAATTGAAAAAACCCTGTTTCCTCTTGCTCCTGAAATCGTCCAGCATTCAGCTGATGTTGTGGCATCGGGATGGAAAGAAATGAATCAAACTACTGATGCTATCAGCAGTTTGACACAAAAAATAAGCTGGAGCATCAGGCTTATTACCTTTTTTATCATCTGTCTGGCTCTCGCAGTCGGTTTTATTATTGCACGTAAAATAACCACCCCGATACTCAGGGGGGTTCGGTTCGCTCAAAAAATATCCGAGGGCGATCTTGACCAGACATTTGAAATACAGCAGGAAGATGAAATCGGCGCTTTGGCACATGCTCTGAACAACATGGCAGCCAACCTGCGAGCGATGGTTAAGATAGCCGAGCGCATAGCAGACGGTGACCTCACGGTTCAGATAAAAGCATTGTCCGACAGGGACGCCCTTGGGCATGCCCTGATAAAAATGGTGGAGAAACTTTCCAATATAGTTTTAGAGATTAAAGCGGCAGCGGGCAATGTAGCAGCCGGTTCCTCCCAGTTGAGCTCAACCTCTCTGGAGATGTCGCAGGGAGCAACTGAGCAGGCAAGCTCCCTTGAGGAGATATCCAGTTCCATGAACGAGATTGGCTCCCAGACCAGGCAGAATGCCGAGAATGCCTCGCAGGCAAATAAGCTCGCCGGAGAGGCCAGGGATTCTGCAGATACGGGAAACATGCAGATGATGCAGATGGTTGCAGCCATGCAGGAGATCAAAGAGTCAAGCCAGACCATATCAAAGATAATCAAGGTGATAGATGAAATCGCCTTCCAGACAAATCTTTTGGCTTTAAACGCTGCGGTCGAGGCGGCCCGGGCAGGAAAATACGGGAAAGGCTTTGCCATTGTTGCTGAAGAAGTTCGCAGCCTTGCAGCCCGGAGCGCCACGGCGGCAAAAGAGACGGCGGAAATAATTGAAGGGTCGGTGAAGAAGGTTGCAGACGGAGCCCAGATAGCAACCAAAACTGCGGCAGCGCTGCAAGAGATCGTCAGGGCAGGGCAGAAAGTAAGCGACCTCGTGGCCGAGATAGCCGCAGCATCAAACGAGCAGGCACAGGGTTTCTCTCAGGTTAATAATGGCCTGGGGCAGGTCGACCAGGTGACACAGCAGAACACAGCCTATGCTGAGGAAAACGCATCATCGGCGGAAGAGCTTTCAAGCCAGGCCACGCTTTTGCAGCAGCTGATCAGCACCTTTCAAATAGCAGAAGATACGACAATGCTGCACCCGGCGCGACGGCAGAAAAGAAAAATACTGCCGGCATCAGCAGGGGAGTCACGGGAATACCAGCGGCGGTAAGACGGCTTTCATGCAAGCCGGTAAGGATATAACAAAAAGGCGGGTGCGCTGCATGCACACCCGCCTTTTTGACTGTCTGCCTGCAGAGGTTAGGGCTTACCCCTTTTCCCTTCGCGGGCTTTCAGGAGCGCTTCGCCCAGCGCGCCGAGGGAGGCTGATTTTTGCGCGGGCTGTTTTTCTATATACTGCCTGAAATCCTCTTCAGGAGCCTCCTGCGTGCCTGCGCTTGCAAGGGCAAGCGACAGGCGCTTGGTCTCCGTATCGATCTTGAGTACCCGCACCTCGACGGTCTGGCCTTCGGCGATTACCTCGCGCGGGTGGCTGATGCGCTTGCCCTGGCCGAGCTGTGAAATATGAATGAGGCCGTCGACGCCCGGCGCAAGTGTCACAAAAGCTCCGAAAGGGGCAAGGCGCGCCACGGTGCCGGTGTGACAGGATTCTTCCGGGAACTGCGCGTGCAGCTGCATCCAGGGATCAGGCAGGGTTGCCTTCAGGCTGAAGGAGAATTTATTTTTCTCCCAGTCAAGCTCCATAACTTTCACCTCAACCTCCTGCCCCGGAGAAAGCACAAGGCTGAGGTCATCAATTCTGCTCCAGCCGACCTCCGATATGGGCAGCAGGCCCTCGATGCAGCCAATATCGACAAAGGCGCCGAAGGGCCTGAGCGCGGTTATTGTCCCCTTGACGACCATTTCTTTTTTTAATGTCTTTTTAAGTTCTTCGCGGAGCTGCTCCCGCTGCTCCTCCAGCACCTCTCTGTTTGACATAACCAGTGACCGGCCGTTGTCGCGGTATTCGGTGATTTTGAACAGGAGCTTTTTGCCGATAAAGTCCTGCGGATCGTCTGTGCGGCGCAGGCCCATCTGCGAGTAGGGGCAGAAGCCGCGAATAGTGCCCGCAATTTTTATTTCATAGCCGCCCTTGATTTCCTTTTGCGCCACTCCCTCAACGGGAATGTGGTTGCGGAATGCTTCTTCCAGATACTGGCTTCCGGCAGCGCCGCCATGCAGCTTAATAGTAAAAAGTTTTTCATTGTTGGCAGATGACAGAAAATAGGCGCTGACTCTATCACCTTCGGCTGCTGCGAGATTGCCGTCTGCGTCGAGCAGCTCTTTTCTGTCAAGGTAGCCTTCGCTTTTGCCGCCAAGGTCCAGAAACACCCATTCATCCGTTATCTTAACGATGACTGCATCGACCTTCTGTCCGGGCTCGAGGCGCGCAGGTTTTTTAAAGCTTTGCTCAAACAGTTCGGCAAAGCTTTTGTCGTCTGTTTCTTCCATGCTTTTTTCTTCGCTCATAGCTGTTCTTCAGAGAGGATTAAAAAGTGTCCGGGTCGCTGCCGTCGCGGAAAATGTCGATGATCTTCATGAGCCGGTCCGGCTCATACCATTTTTCAAACAGATGGGCGATGTGGTTGCGGTACTGCGACAGCACATCCTGCCGCATGACCCTGTGGGTTTTTTTGCCCTCATCGTATATCAGGAGCCGACGTTTCTGGTGCAGGTCGAAATGGTCATAGGCGTACTGGATGATCTGCTGCGTCGAGAGTTTTTCAACGTGCCGCAAATCGGCATCGATTTTTTTGAGCTCGCTAACGGTTTTTTCAACACGCTTGACAAGCTCGTCTTCTGTCAGGGCCTTTTTTTCATGGAAGGCATAGCCGACGATCTGTGTGGGGAAGACGGTCTGGAGCTGGCCTACTTTTTTTCGCAGGTCGTCATGGAGCCGTATTTTGAAATCTATGCTTTTGCGAAGCGGTTCGGGCTCGCCGAACTTAATGACGACGCGGTTCTTCTGGTGCTGATACAGCCAGTGCGTGTAGTTAAAGAAATAGTCTGCCAGGTAGACGAAACGCTTCGTGATCTTGTTGGTCTTCATCTTTTCGAGCGTTTTGAAAGACTGGTCTTCAACTACCCGCTCATAGGAAACATTGACGGGCACGATCTGCAGCATGCGCTCTGTTTTTTTATTGATGTCGCGCAGCAGCTTGAAGATGAGCGGAGTGAACTCCAGAAGCTTGCCTGAATAGCTCCTGCCGTATTTGATTTTTTTGTCCGCGAGCTTCAGGTATTCGGGGAATAAGAGAATGTCGCGTGCCTCGACGTCAATGAGCTGTTTCATATAGGCTACATAAATGTCTTTGGCAAGGGTGGCATCGATGGTGACCGGCTGGCGCTGCTTGAGCCCGATTGCTGGAAACAGTTTCTTGAACAGCGGGTCGTGCCAGAAGACATCAAGAGTTTTGTATATGCTATTGGCCAGCCAGTGTGCTGAAAAAATGCGCGCCTCGTCCCGGAATACCTTGAAAGCGCCAAGATGCCTGAGCAGCGGATCAAGCGGGCCGATAAAAAGGTTGTCGCCCGACTGAATGGCAGACATCATGTTTGCGCCGGCCAGTAGCCGCTGAATTTCCTGCCAGTCAAATTCGCTCAGGTGACGGGCTATATAGATATTGAGCGTTTTTGTCCCCTGCGCGGCTTCTGTACGGCGCTGTTGTATGAGTGCATCAAGACCGATCACCTCAACGCTGGAAAAAACCCTTCTGGAAATAAAATTAGCGATGGCATATGCGAGCCGGTAGGGCCTGTTTCTCAGATGATGCTCAATGTATTTGAAATAGTTTTTGATTGTATCTTCCATGGCCGTCATGTTGTGCTGGTTTGCAGCCTGCTAAAAAGACGGGGCCGCAGATGCGGCCCGTCATAGTACGTCATAGTAAAAGTATATCATGGCTCACATGATAGCAAGCATAATTTATTCCCGCAGTCCGAGCCGCTTTCGCCTCAGAAATCAAAAAACGGAACGGGGTTTTACTGTTGTAGCAGCGCCTGCCTCATGGTATAAAAAATTGTCACCTGGCGAAAACCGGTGAGGCATACAAGATGGAATTCAGGAGTCAGAATTCAGCATGGAAAAAAACAGCGATATGATTGTCTCGAAGAAACAACTAAACTCCTTGAAGCCTATGTTTTTTCTATTCTGACTACTGAATTCTTTTCTAAAGGATATTAAAAATAAATAAAGACGATTAGTAACATTTACAATTATTGTTATAGTGCTGAAAAAAATGATTTCATTCATGCAGAAAACCGTTGTGCAGATTAATGAAGAGGTCAAGAGCGGCGGCAGCGTTGTTGTTACAATTGCTGCCGAACCGCTGCCGGCACCTGCAGCGCCCGTGAAGGTCGATGCGGTCACGACTGCCACATTTGCAAAAAACATGTATCTTCCGCTCATGCCGGTACTGGTTCCACCACTGCTGAAAAAAGACTAGCTCAAAGCACACCCTGCACGGACGTGCTTGTTTGTTTGAGCCGCTGGCCGTGGCGCTGCGCCAGACACATGCAGCAGATTATTATTCAGAGGCACGGTATGCAGAAAAGCAGCAAAGAGCTTTTTGCGCAGGCAAAAAAATGTATTCCCGGAGGCGTTAATTCGCCGGTGCGGGCTTTCCGCTCGGTCGGCCTGGATCCGAGGTATATAACCCGCGGAAGCGGCAGCAGCCTTTTTGATGCCGACGGCAGAGAGTATATCGACTTTGTCTGCTCATGGGGTGCGCTCATTGCCGGACATGCCCACCCGCAGGTTGTTGAAGCCATAAAGAAAGCGGCCGAGCATGGCGCCAGTTTCGGAGCATGCTGTGAGCTTGAAGTGCAGATGGCTGAGCTGCTTGTGGAGATGGTGCCGGGCATTGAAAAAGTGCGCATGGTCAGCTCCGGCACCGAGGCGACCATGAGCGCGGTGCGGCTTGCGCGTGCCTGTACGTCTCGCGAGAAGATCATAAAATTTTCAGGCTGCTACCATGGCCATGCCGACAGTTTTTTAAGCAAGGCCGGCTCGGGCGCCATGACCTTCGGCATACCC
The DNA here is from genome assembly GCA_964400575.1 of uncultured Thermodesulfobacteriota bacterium. GTDB lineage: Bacteria > Desulfobacterota > WTBG01 > CAIYCZ01 > CAIRTM01 > CAIWCT01. The sequence continues at coordinate 24,348 of CAYNVA010000394.1, forward strand.
GGTACGCCCGGCGTGACGTGCGGCACGGCAGCCGATACGCTCAATGCCGACTATAATAATCTTGATGCTGTTGTGCGCCTTGTTTCTGATAATCCCGAACAGATCGCTGCTGTTATTGTCGAGCCCGTTGCCGGCAATATGGGAGTTGTTCTGCCGGCAGAGGGCTTTCTTCAGGGGCTGCGCAGCCTGTGCGACCGGCATGGCATCATGCTGATATTTGACGAGGTGATAACGGGCTTTCGCCTGGGGCCCGGCGGGGCGCAGCAGCGCTACAGCGTCATGCCCGATTTGACCACACTTGGCAAGATTATCGGCGGAGGGCTTCCCGCAGCAGCCTTTGGCGGCATAAAAGAAATCATGGATATGCTGGCTCCTGCGGGGCCCGTGTATCAGGCAGGAACTCTTTCGGGCAATCCGCTGGCCCTGAGCGCAGGGCTCGCCACGCTTGAATTGGTCCGCGAGCCTGGCTTTTATGACTCGCTGAATACGAAGGCTGAAAAATTTTATCTGCAGATGCTGAGCAGTGCCCGGGAGATAGGTGTGTGCGGTGTCATGAACACTATAGCTTCAATGGGCTGCATGTTTTTTGCCCGCGGGCCGGTTACAGACTCTGCAAGCGCCAGCCGGGCAGATACGCAGCAGTATGCAGCTTATTTCAAAGGCATGCTTGAGCGCGGCATATATCTTGCGCCGTCGCAGTTTGAAGCCCTGTTCGTTTCAGCGGCCCATACTGATGAGGATCTTGCCCGGATGTTGGAGGCTCACCGGCAGGTGCTGAAGCAATTATTATGACCCGCGATGAACGTTTCGAGCAATTTTTTGAGTCGGACGCATTTGCCGTAGTCGGCGCAGCGAAAAGCCGGGACAAGTACGGCAACAAGGTGCTGCGCTGCTATATGCAGCACGGCCT
>CAYNVA010000395.1:0-3136 GCA_964400575.1 uncultured Thermodesulfobacteriota bacterium
GGTCGGAAGTCAAAATTGTTTATTGTTAATGGTTGATCGTTTATCGTTTCAAACAACCAACAAACAACAACCAACGATTAACGATTCAGAGGTTGGCTTCTTTTCTGAAGAAACAGAGGCAATTTTTCTACTAAAAGAACAGGCCGCAGTATAAAATCAAAAAAAGAAGTGTTTAACCTCATGAAAAGGCAGTACGATCAACCCAATCATGACACGTGAACTGTTGCAGGAAGAGACTGACGAGGCGCTTATGAAAGCGGTTGCCGGCAAAGACACGGGCGCTTTGCGCGAGCTTATGCGCAGGCATGAAGCGCGGGTGCGCCGCCTGGCCTACCGGTATACCGGCAGTGATGATGCCGCCGGTGAACTGGTTCAGGATATTTTCTTTAAAGTGTATACTTCGGCAGGCTCCTACAGCCCTCAGGCACGTTTTACGACATGGCTGTACCGCATAACGGCAAATCATTGCCTTAATTATCTTCGCGACAGCAGGCTGAATCCTCTGCAGCAGCACAATCAGCCAATTGATGAAGCCGGACATGTGCTGGCCGGTGATTGCGGCAGGGATAGCCAACTCGCAGGTCTTGAAAAAAAAGAGCAGGCCGCGCGGGTCAGAAAGGCCGTTGACGGCCTTCCCGAGCGTCAGCGCATGGCCATACTGCTTTTGCGGTTTGAGGAGCTGAGCTACCGGGACGCTGCCTCTGCGCTCGGCTGCTCGGTATCAGCCCTCGAGGCGCTGGTGCATCGGGGTTTTGAAACATTGAAAAAGCAACTTTCCGACAGCGTATAAAGGGGGATGCTATGGGATGCAGGAGCATACACAAGAAACTGCTGCAGTATGTGCAGGGGCTGCTTTCGGCTGCTGATGCCCGCCGCATAGATGACCATGTACGGGCATGCATCGCCTGCCGGGAGGAATTGGCAGACCTTCGAAAAATATGGAATGCCCTTGACGGGCTGCCTGCCTCTGATGCAGCCGCAAGTATGGCGCCGGAGGTGCTGCGGCGCATTGACGACTATGAGCAGAAGCGCACAGATGCACGGTGGGCATGGCTTTCATTGTTCAGGCCATCATTTGCCGGCGCAGTGGCGGCAATCATGCTGATAGGGTTTGTTTCAGGAGCGTTTATTTCAGCAGTGTACTCTGCTGACAGCGCACAGGAGCAGGCAGCCGATGACTCGGCCTATAGCGAGATACTGTCGGATGCGCCTCCAGCCTCATTTTTTGATCTGTACCTACAGACCGCTAGTCAAAACGGAGAGGAGAATTCTTTATGAACTCTTCATGGTGGAAAGCATTAATAATCATATCGCTCGGGCTAAACTGCATGATAGGGGGGGCCATTGCATACCGCTTCTTGGGGGGCAGGCCTCTTGGGCACTTTTTCAGCGGGCCGAATGCCGGTATGCCGCCTTTCATGAGTGCCCTGCCGCCGGAGAACCAAGCCGCCCATGCCCTCATGCGGGAAAAGATGAGGGCCGTTCGACTGAAGATAAACGATGCACGCTCTGAGCTTATGCAACTGCTGGCCGCACCCGCGCCGGGCCGCCAGCGCATCAGCGACCAGCTTGCTGCTATAAATGCTATGCAGGCTGACATGGAGAAAATGGTTGTCGACCAAATGCTTCAGGATGTGCAGGCGCTGCCCCCGGAAAAGCGTCAGGACTTTTTTGCCGATATAGAGCGGGGGTTTTTCTGCCGCAGGGGTGATGGCCCGGGTATGGGAATGGACCGGCCCGGTCGCGGCCGCCATAGAACGAAAGATTTTTTTTCAAGGTGAGCACAGGTTTTTATGCCAATACGTGTTTCATCAAGTGAAGACGACAAACTCTACTATGAAAGGAGAAAATCATGGTGAAACGAAAAACAGTAGCGATTATGTGTTTGGCCCTTCTGCTGGCCGTCCTGCCTGCTTTTGACGGGGCACAGGCCCAGCCGGGGCAGGGCAAAGGCAGGCGGGGCGGTGATGACGGTGACGGACTGTATCCGGGTTGCCCCCTGAATCTTAATCTTACACAGGAGCAATCGACAAAGATGCAGGAAGTCCGCAATACTTTTTTTAAGGACACGGCCGGACTGCAGTCCGACATCTTCAAGAAAGAGCAGGATATGGATGTGTTGATGCTTGAGAAGACCATTGATGCGGAAAAGGCAAAAAAGATACAGGATGAAATTTCTAGTTTGCGTGCCCAGTTTGCCCAGAAGCGGCTGCAGGCGCAGCTTGAGGCGCGTAAAGTGTTCACGCCCGAGCAGATTGCCCAACTCCCTCCCGGGTGTAATATGGGTATCGGGCCGGGCGGCGGCATGGGTTGCGGTTTCGGCCCTGGTGGCGGTAAGGGTGGCGGCGGCAGAGGAGCTGGCGGCAGAGGGCAGGGTCCGGGTGCGTGGTGATATGAGCCGATTTGCGCATGCATGCCAGAGCTGATGAGAAAAGAGCCCGCCCTGTTAGCAGGGGCGGGCTCTTTTGATGCTTGACAGCGTTCGTGGTTTTTATTACGCTGGTTGTGACTGGCGTGTTTTTTATTAAGGAGCTACGTATGAAGGTGTGCGGATTTGTCGGGAGCCCCCGCAAACAGGGCAATGCCGATATTCTTGTAGACCGTTTTCTTGAGGGCGCGGCTGCAGCACAGGCAGAGACGAAAAAATTTTTTCTTGCCGATCTGAACATCAACCAGTGCCGCGGCTGCTATACCAGCTGCATGCTGCAGCCGGGCTACCGGTGCGCGGTGTTCCGCGATGATATGGACATGATCATGGATGAGATAGCAGGAGGGGACCTTTTTATTTTCGCCTCGCCCCTCTACTGCTCATGCTACAGCGCAATCATGGCGCGGTTTTTCGAGCGGCTGCTGCCGTTTTGGCATGTGGAGATGGCCGGGGAGCCGGGCACGATGGAAGCATTCCGTTTCATCGGTAATCCGGCAAAAGGGAAAAAAGCCGTGATAGGCCTTGTGCAGGACCTGAAGAACCCGGCCGTAGGCAGGATTGCTCTTGAAGCATTCGAGCATAATCTTGCCAAGACCTACATGATGGATATTGTAGCTACATTGCATGTGACTGATGTGCGGGAGCGCGGCGACATACGCAAAAAGCCCGAGCGCCTGCAGGAGATTTTCGAAACAGGCAGAAAACTGG
>CAYNVA010000396.1:0-27511 GCA_964400575.1 uncultured Thermodesulfobacteriota bacterium
TGCCGAAGGCGATCCAGGCGTGGGTTTTCACATCATTACCTCGGGGCGGATAAAAGTCTATAAAACCTCGCCCGACGGCAAGGAGCAGATCCTGCACATCATGAGCCAGGGTGAACCCTTCGGCGAGGTACCGGTATTTACCGGCCAGCGGTTCCCCGCCTATGCCGAAGCCATCGCCGACACCAATACGCTGTTCATACCCCGCGACGACTTTATTAATTTAATCCGTACCGAGCCATCCGTTGCCCTCAGCATGCTTTCGGTGCTCTCCATGCGCCTCAAGGGCTTCACCAGCCTTATAGAAGACCTGTCTCTGCGGGAGGTGCCGGGCAGGCTCGCGGCTTATTTATTATACTTAAGCGAGCGAGACAAGGGGACTGACGACATCAATCTTGAAATTTCAAAGACCCAGCTGGCAAGCATACTGGGAACAATACCCGAAACCCTCTCACGCATTCTTGCCCGCATGACCAAGGAAGAGATCATCGAGTCAGACGACAAACGACACATTCGCATCTGTGACCGCAGTGCCATTGAAGAGCTTGCGGCAGGGGAGCGCCGGCTTGCCTGATCGCCGGCCCGTGATGCTTTATTGACAGGGGTTTTTCCAGAGCCTGCAATTAAAATTAAAGGGCCGCACGAGGCCCTCCCCTAAAATGCATAAGTTTGTGACTTTTCAAACACAAAGAACTTTCGAGAAAAGAGGTAGTGTTATGCTGCGAATCATGGTGGTCATCGCCCTGGCAATTCTTATTGAAACAAGCTGCTCTGATGATAAAAATCCCGTGCGGGAATATGGCTCTACCCTCACCGGAGCAGTTAAAAAAGCTGAAAGGGCGAAAGTGCTCGCAGACATGGTTACAATCAAGGCTGAGATTATGCGCTATAAAGCCGAGCGCGGCGATTTTCCCCCAAGCCTTCAGGCTCTCAACATGAGGGAAATCTATCCTGACCTGTACCGGTATAATCCCGAAACAGGGGAAGTATCTGTAGCGCAGTAAACACTGCCATTTGCCATGTTCCCCGAAAAGCCCCTGCTGCTGCGATATGCAAAAATTCGACATTCAAAAATTCAGCTTTCTGGTTACCTCCAATGCTCCAGGAAAATATAGTTAAGGAGCCAACGCGTCGACTGGATTCCCGTCTGCGCGGGAATGGCAAGATTTTTCTAACCTTTATTTATTTATTCTGTCATCCCCGCGAAAGCGGGGATCCAGAAACCGGGTTTACTGAAGCTTTATGGATAACCACATTCAACTTTTTCTCCTGCCGTAAATAAACGGCTTATCAGTGACTAAATACCCCCAAGGCTTTCAATCTTCCAGCGGGAAATTAACACAAACCTTTGTTAAAATTTTACATTTGAAATGCTTGACTAAAATCCACTCTGCCATCATAATAAAATATATAATTCAGTATTTTTTTGAGCGCCTTGTTTTCAATAAAAATGCAGAAGATACACGACCCAACGGCCCATCCATCCCGTTCATGAGAAAGGATGTAACCGAGAGGGCGGAGCTGTATAAAACCACCCCGTATTCACAAGCTTAGCTAAAAACATCTCTAAGAATTTCCTTTCATTTAAGACTTCGCATCATTAGAAAAATGGCTACTGAACAAACTCAAAACCATGAAACCATTATTGAAAGCACACGAGGATTGCCCTGTCTTGGTATTGCTGATGTATGGGAATACCGGGATCTGCTTTTTTTCCTGCTCTGGCGTGAAATAAAGGGGCGTTATCGCCAGATGGCGCTTGGCCCCCTGTGGATGATTATCGCGCCACTGGGGCAGATGATTATTTACAGTGTGCTCCTGGGCGTTTTAGCCCGCCTGCCCTCGGAAGGGGTTCCTTATGCGCTTTTTGTCTATGTTGGATTATTGCCATGGCAGTTCTTTGCAAATATAACGCGGCAAACAGCAGACAGCCTGGTCAATCAGAAGGCGATTATCTCCAAGATATATTTCCCCCGCCTGATTATCCCGCTGGTTGCAGTACTTTCCGGTCTTGTAGATTTTTTTGCTTCCCTTGTCGTCCTGGCGATCCTGATGCTTTTTTTTCGCATAGCACCCGGCTGGACTTTTGTGACACTCCCGTTTTTCCTCTTGCTCGCGACCATGCTGGGGTTGGGTATCGGATTATGGCTTGCAGGCTTAAACGTTAAGTTCCGCGACACGGCTATTGGGCTGGGTTTTGCCCTCGAAGCATTAAGGTTTTTAACGCCGGTGGTATATGCGTCAAGCCTGATCCCTGAACGCTGGCAAACGCTGTATCATCTCAATCCCCTGACAACAATGATAGAAGGATTTCGCTGGGCGCTGCTTGGAGTAGGGTCAGGGCCACACTGGACAGCTGCATGGGCAGTAGGAATAGCACTGCTTGTGCTCATCAGCGGCGCATTCTATTTCCGCCATACAGAGCGCACGATTGTTGATATTCTGTAATCGGTAGAAAAAACTAACGAAAAGCATGGACACTCCTGCAATCAGAGTTGAAAAATTAAGCAAAATGTACCGCATCGGCGCAAAGGAGAGTCAGCCGCAGACCCTTATTGAATCACTGCGCCGTGCAGCTGCGTCTCCCCTGGACTATCTTCGCAGCACGCTTCGCCCACCCCGGGAAGAAGAAATTTTCTGGGCGTTGCGGGATATCAGCTTCGAAGTTAAGCACGGCGAAGTAGTCGGGATAATCGGGCGTAATGGGGCCGGAAAATCAACATTACTTAAGATACTATCACGCATTACAGAGCCAACAAACGGCAGAGCAGTCATTAAAGGGCGTGTAGGGTCGCTGCTTGAGGTTGGAACAGGGTTTCACCCCGAATTGACAGGACGCGAAAATATTTTTTTAAACGGCGCCATCATAGGGATGAGCCGCAGCGAGATTCAGCGCAAATTTGATGAAATTGTTGATTTCTCCGGTGTTGAAAAATTCATCGACACCCCGGTGAAGCGCTATTCAAGCGGAATGTATGTGCGGCTTGCATTTGCCGTTGCCGCGCATCTTGAGCCCGACATACTGATTATTGATGAGGTGCTTGCAGTGGGCGATGCAGCATTTCAAAAAAAATGTTTGGGAAAGATGGGTGATGTAGCAAAAGGAGGAAGGACAGTCCTTTTTGTCAGCCACCAAATGAATGCCATTCGCAATCTCTGTGGCAAAACTCTTTGGTTCGACGACGGCTCGATCCTTATGAACGGCGACACGACAGAAATCGTTAGCCGCTATGAGTCTCGATTAATTGATACTGGTCCTTTGAAACGCGACGATATGCGCAATGCACCTGCAGAGTTCCTGTCATGGCGGATCGTGGAACCGGTCAGGAGGGACGAACATAGCATAGAGACAATAGGTCCGTTTAAGCTTGCGATGCGGGTTCAAATAAAGCAAGCCATACGCTCTGGGCACCATGGCATTGCTCTTCGAAGTGCCGATAACCAAATCATGTGGGCCTGGGCTAAGGATAACCTGAAGCTTTCTGCAGGAGAGCACGAGTTCACCTATACGCTTCCAGGATTACCACTAAGGCCGGGAATATATTTCTGGCTTGTAAGCCTCTACGAGGATGGCACACTCCTGGATGTTTGGCATGCCAATCCGGGATTGCACATTGCCACACAACCACTGGCCCACCCAAATGACGCATGGACGGGTGTGCTCAACATGCCTTGCGAATTTCAGTCGATTGAAAGATAACTAATCATAACAATATGATGGGCCTTTGATGCTGCCGAGCTGCACATACCCAAAAAAAACGAGCAATCGAATATACCGGCCGTTGACGCAGGCCTTACTGCAGCCGTTTTGGTGGCAACTCTTTTAAAGTCGCACGGCAGTTTAAACAATTGCTATTGCACTACAAGTTAAAAACTTTTAATTAAGCAGATTCCTGCTACAACAAAATTACGGTCATGGAAATAAATATTATCGACAAGGTGATAACAAATTACCCCTATCCCGCTTTGTGCATAACCCCACAATTAATCAAAAGGGAAAGAGTGTACGGCATAGTTAAACGTATACGCTTTTTTTTAGACCACATTGAAAAAGAACGCAGTAAAAAGGCACTTGAGATCAGGGAAATGAAAATATTGGATGTGGGCTGTGGAACTGGAGCCTATGTTACCATTCCCCTTGCTCATGCAGGTTATACCGTTTACGGACTTGATATGAATACCCCTTCTATTGAATGTGCCCGCCAACTTGCTTCAGAGGCAGGGATATCGAGTGTTGTATTTTACGACTCTTTTGAATTGGTGGAACAGGAAGGGCCTTTCCATGCAATAATCTGCTCAGAGGTTATGGAACATTTACAAGACCCCTTGGCTTTGCTGAATAGACTGCATGGACTGCTGGGAGATGGAGGAATACTTCTAGTAACGGTCCCGAACGGCTATGGCTACTTTGAACTTGATAGTATTTTCTGGCGTCGCTTCCCGCAACTATCCGTTTATGCTTTTCGCGCAGAAAAACATTTGAGCAAACTGGAAGATGGATTAAAAAAGATTTTCGGCGCATCAAACCATGCCATGCAGCAGGGTGTGCAAACACGGGAAGCATCGGTTCCATCAACCCTTTCACCGGATGAAGCGCATACGGTCTTTTTTTCTTATAAGCGTGTTTTAAATTTATTGCATGACGGGCGCTTCGCGAAGATTGAGTTTAAAAACAACACTTTTTTGGCCGGCAATTTGATCGAGACTCTGTTCAAAAACTCAACCTGGTTTTTAAAATGGAATTGTTGGGTAGCAAATTTTTTACCCTATTGGTTATGCTCTGACTGGATGTTTGCTTTTCGTAAAAGCGAGTTAAAATGAAGTACGGCATGCTTCTATGAAATTCAAAACTTTAAATGCTGCCAATTTAAGGTCTCATCCAACGCCACACATCATGAAAAAACCATTCCGAAAACATGCCGGGCAATCCTCTATAAGGATATTAAAGTGACTATATTTTTTTCAAAAACAATAGAAACCAATATTCCAGGCCAAGAACCAATTCGGCTTAAAGCATGGTATAAAGAGTTTGAGTCATATTATCCAAACTGCGAACTAATAACAAAAAAATGGTTTGTTGATAATGTAAAAGCAGATTGGGATATAATTGATTGCGGTGCAAGTATAGGGTATTATAGTATATTGTTTTCTCGACTGGCCCCTCAGGGCATGATTTACGCCCTTGAACCAACGATAACGGCAAAAATGCTTAAAAAAAATCTAGAATTTAATAAAATTAATAATGTGCGCATTTTTCAAATCGCTGCTGGTAAAGTAACGGGTAAAATTCAAGACAGCATTTATCGAATTTGGGGCAATGAACCGGAACATTGCGAGTACAATTTTGTAAAGTTGGATGATTTTGTTGAACATGAAAAGATTATAAAAATAGACTGTATTAAAATAGATGTGGACTCATTTGACTTTGAAGTTCTTCAAGGCGCTGAAAACATTTTGAAAAACTTTAATCCCTATATTATTGTAGAACTAAACCACGCATTAAATAAACGCAACCAAAGCAATATGCAAGCTCTTGAATGGATGAAAACACATGGTTATGACGAGACTCTTTGTCTTGAATATGAAAATTTTGTTTTTAAAAAAGGTGTAGATTTTTTAAAAAAAAATGAAATGAAGGTGAGCTTTTCTAATTTATGAAGGATTAATTCGCATGAGCTCGAAGAGACACCCCATAGTTAATTTATTTAAATACAGGTCGGTATGGAGAGGAATAAACGGAGTTTTTTACGAGACAAAAAATACTTATACAATGAAAAAAGATGAGTGGGAACCTTTTATAGAATTTTTCATATACAGCGTTAATAATTTATGCGCATACAAAAATATGAAACACCATTAAAATAAACTTTTAACAAAAATATATGCGCGATTATTTGTGTCGCTGTGTATAATACGCAAACACCTGTTTAAAAAAACCTTATGCTTCCTGTAATTAATTATATCCAACCTGCGCCGTGCCGACTGTCTTGTGTCGACCATTACATAACGTCTCGCAACAGAATTATCTCGGCCTTTTATGCATTTTACTGATAACACACTTGCATAACTATATAAGGAACTAATTAATCATGCAGCTGGATTTTACAAAAACCTACTGCTATAGATATCCTTAAAATTGGATTGCTGTGCTTTAAACCATAGGATGCAATGCAGCCAGTCGCAGCATCAACTTCTTGCCCTTATTTGAGTATTGTTGTCACCTCACGCAACGATGATCACGGCGGCAACCTGATCCGCCGCACGCAGCTTTTTGTTGACGGCTTTATAGCCCAATGCCAGCGCCATAATCTTCGCGCCGAGTTGATACTGGTTGAATGGAATCCGCCCGAGAATCATCCGGGACTTGCCCGGGTGCTGTCCTGGCCATCACAGCAGACAAATTGCAGTGTTCGCATTATTGAGGTGCCGAGCAATATCCACGGGCGTTTTAAAAATTCCGACAGGCTGCCGCTTTTTCAGATGATCGGAAAGAATGTCGGCATACGCCGCGCGCGGGGATTATTTGTTCTGGCTACCAATATCGATATTTTGTTTTCTGACGAACTGATGTGCTTTCTTGCATCCGGCCGTTTGCAAAAAAAGTATCTGTATCGCGTAGACCGCTATGACGTTGCTGCCGACCTGCCCGCAGGCGCAGCAATTGATGCTCAGCTGAGGCACTGCAGTCAAAACATATTGCGGATATGCTCGCGGGAGGGAACCCGTACTGTGGCTACAAATCATTTCCATTATGTTTACTTCAAGCAGACATGGCGGGAACGGGTTCATGAAAAAATGCAGGATTGGGGAATAGTCCCGGTTATCAAAAAGAGCCGCCTGCACACCAATGCCTGCGGCGACTTCACTCTTTTGGCCAGAGAGCAGTGGGCTGCGCTTCGAGGCTATCCGGAATTGGAGACATTCTCTTTTCATCTTGACTCTGTTCTCTGCCACGCAGCGCACCATGGCGGAGGCCGCGAAAAAGTCCTGCCGTCCCCGATGAGAATTTATCATATAGAGCATGCAGCAGGATCAGGCTGGACCCCGGAAGGACAAAACAAGCTTGACCGGCGTCTAGATGCTGCCGGCATTCCTCAACTCAGCCACGATCAATTTGATGAATGGGCACTAAAGATGCGTTGCGAAAGTAAACCCATTATTTTCAATGATGAAAATTGGGGCTTAGCTAATGAAAACTTGCACGAGTGGAATATCTGAATAAGAATGGAAGCACAATGAGTGAATTGCCCCTTGTTTCTGTCGTTGTTCCCTGCCTGAACCGCGCCCACTTTCTGGTGCCAACCATTAAAAGCATCTTGCAACAGAATTATCCCAACATTGAGTGCATTGTTGTTGATGGCGGATCGACCGACTGTACAATCGAGATTCTGAAAAACTATGGCGATAAAATCAGATGGATATCGGAGCGAGACAGGGGCCATGCTGATGCCATCAACAAAGGATGGCTGATGAGCAACGGTGAAATCCTGGCATGGCTGAATGCCGACGATATATGGGTTATCCCTGATGCGGTCAGCAACGCGGTGGCATACTTTCAGTCGAACCCTGATATCGATGTGGTCTACGGCGATTGCGGCGCGATCGATAGTGAAGGCAGCCATGTCGGCATGTCTTACTTACATAAATGGGATTTGGAATATGCGGTTGAAACATGTGACCACTGCATTCCTCAGCCGGCGGCTTTCATGCGACGCCGGATACTTCAAAAGGTCGGCTGGCTTGATGACAATTATATTTCAAAAAAGGACCATGAATTATGGCTACGGATAGGACTGACGGGGAACATACGTTACACCCCTCTTGTGTTGGCCCATGCACGAAACTGTCCGGGCTATATGGGAGAGCGCGGGGATGTCACTGCAGCTGCATGTGTTGCATTAACGCGTAAGTTTTTTACTTTACCCGGTGTGCCTGCAAATATATTGAAAAAAAAGGAACGTGCTACCAGCAATGCTTATCTTCGGGGCGCAGACTATGCATGGTCTGACGGCAGGCACCGGGCTGTTGCTTTGTCCTATATCATAGCTGCAATTATGCATGACCCGTCAAATGCGCGAACAGCTTGCGGAAAACTGAAGCGCCACATAGAAGCTGATGCTCCGCAGAGCTTCTGTCTGAGATTGCTGCTGGCTATCTGGATCGTCATCAGGGCACCGCATCGAATTTGGCAGGAAATTAAAACTGTTTTTCAAATAAAGCCTCCTGCTGAAATGGGTGACTCGGCATCGAGGACACTGAATCTGCTGGGTGACAGGGATATCGAGTGGTCATGGGTTGTCTCGCATATGCCATCCGGGCCGGGGAAGGCCTTGGATTTCGGGAACGGCGGAGGGCCGCTTGGTCTGGTCGCGGCTCAACGGGGATTCACCGTAACAGCCCTTGACCAGCAAAAGGTGCAGTGGCACTATGAACATCCTGGGTTGCGCTTTATCCAATGCGATATTTTAAAACGCTCGCTGCCTGAGCATGGGTTTGACCTTGTTATCAACTGCTCCACCGTAGAGCATGTCGGCATACCCGGCCGCTATGGTGCGCTAGAAGATCGTCGCGATGGTGACATTGATGCGATGGGGTATCTGCGGGACGTCATGGCCCCTGAGGGAATAATGCTCCTGACAATTCCTGTCGGCAGGGATGCTCTTTTTGCACCATTAACCCGGGTCTATGGCAATGAACGGCTCCCACGTCTGCTTGAAGGCTATCTGGTGGTAACTGAAGCCTTCTGGGTTAAAAATAAGAAAAATCAATGGGTCTCTTGCACCAAGGAAATCGCTCTGGCCTTTGAGTCATCTGCCGGGTCGTGGGATCCTCTTCGAAATGTTTATGCACTCGGGTGTTTTGTTCTACAAAAATCCACTAAAGTGACATCTTGAAATGAAAGCATTTGGTCATTCACCCATCGAAGCAGTTAAAAACTTCTGGAATAGCCGGCCCTGCAACATCAGACACTCATCCAAACCTTTAGGCACAAGAGAGTATTTTGACGAGGTCGAATCACGAAAGTATTTTGTTGAACAACATATCCCGCACTTTGCCCAATTTGACCTCTGGCGCGGCAAAAAAGTTTTGGAAATCGGGTGCGGCATTGGCACGGACACGATTAATTTTGCCCGTCACGGCGCCAGCGTGACGGCGGTGGATCTTTCCGAAAAATCCCTAGAAGTGGCTCGAAAGCGTGCTGAGGTCTTTGGAATGACAGACCGAATCCGCTTCTGCTCGGGAAATGCAGAAGAACTGATGTCGTTCGTGCCTGCAGACACTTATGATCTTATTTACTCCTTCGGCGTGATCCACCACACTCCCCACCCAGAGCGAGTCCTCCAGCAAATTCACCATTACACACGGCCGGGCAGTATAATCAAAATTATGGTCTATCACCGCTGTTCCTGGAAAGTTCTCTCCATACTGCTTTCGTATGGTAAGGGTCAATTTTGGCGATTGAATGATTTGATAGCAAAGCATTCCGAAGCACAAACCGGTTGTCCCGTTACTTACACCTATACACGACAGGAAGGACGGAATTTGCTGGAACTCAACGGTTTTCACATAAAGGAGTTATATGTGGAGCACATCTTTCCATATCGTATTGCTGATTACGCACAGTACCGCTACATGAAAGTATGGTATCTTCGTTATCTGCCGCACCCCCTTTTTCGCTGCCTTGAAAAACGCTTTGGCTGGCATCTGTGCATTACTGCAGAGAAATAATTCACGATCCATGTTTCAAACTAACTTTAGGGAGATAGTAATTATGAATCAGAAAAAAGTTCTTGTAAGTGGTGCTGGTGGTTTCATCGGGCATCATCTGGTTTCTTATCTCAAAAAGCAAGGATACTGGGTGCGAGGTGTTGACATTAAGCTTCCGGAGTTTGCACCTACAGATGCCGATCAGTTCGAATTGCTTGATCTTCGCGATTGGGCTAACTGCCTTCAGGCAACACGTCAGGTACATGAAGTATACTCCCTTGCAGCAGACATGGGGGGTATGGGGTTTATTTCAAATTACAATGCCCGAATTATCAGCAACAATACGCGTATCAGTTTCAATATGATTGAGGCTGCACGGATCAATGGCGCTGAGCGCATTTTTTTTTCATCTTCCGCGTGCGTGTACCCAAAAAACAAACAAACGATGACCGATGTCACTCCACTCAAGGAAGAAGATGCCATTCCTGCCGAGCCGGAAGATGCCTATGGATGGGAAAAGCTTCTGACCGAAAGAGTATATATTTATTATAAAAACGACTATGGCTTTAATACGCGAATAGCACGATTCCATAATATTTTCGGGCCGCTCGGCACGTGGGAAGGAGGCCGGGAGAAAGCTCCCGCAGCACTTTGCCGCAAAGTAGCGATTGCAAAACTGACCGGCAATATGGAAATTGAAATCTGGGGTGATGGCAATCAGACACGCTCTTTCTGCTATATTGATGATTGTGTTGAGGGAATCTATCGGCTCATGCAATCTGATTATGTCGAGCCTTTGAATATAGGATCAGACTATATGGTTACAATTAATCAGCTTGCAGAGATAATCTCGGCGGCCGCTGGAGTTCAGATAGTCAAAAAGCATATTCCCGGCCCGCAAGGTGTTCGGGGCCGGAACTCTGATAACACTCGTTTGCGCAACGTGCTTGGGTGGGAGCCGCAGATTTCTCTTAAGGAGGGCTTATCGCACACCTATGCATGGATTGCAGAAGAGGTTCGTAAGCGACTGGCGCAGCACTTGACCCCTGAGGCTCCAACAATACTGGCTCAAAGTGTACTGCCGGAAAAAAGAGAAAGGGCAATAAATTCATGACCAGGTATTCGGTAATCGGACTGGGTAAACTCGGCGCAAGCATAGCTGCAGCAATTGCCAGCCGCGGCTTTCATGTTATCGGTGTAGATGTCCTTCAAAAGGCAGTTGATCAGATAAATGCGGGACATGCGCCCGTGCAGGAAACAGGGCTAGAAGAAATGATTGCGGCCAACAAAGAACGTCTGCACGCCACGATTAATCACCGTGAAGCGATTCTCAATACAGATGTATCATTTGTTATCGTTCCTACTCCAAGCGACGAACAGGGGGCATTTTCCCTGCAATATGCGGCGTTTGCTTTTCGCGAGATCGGACGGGCATTAAGTGAAAAAAAAAGCTATCACTTGATCGTCCTGACAAGCACCGTACTCCCTGGCGCAACACGCTATGGCCTTTTGCCAATTCTGGAGCATGAATCAGGGAAAAAAGCCGGAAAAGATTTTGGCCTCTGCTACAGCCCAGAATTTATAGCTCTGGGCAGCGTTATCAGCGACTTTCTTAATCCTGATTTTACCCTGGCCGGTCAGAGTGATGATAAGGCGGGAAGCTTGTTGGAAAGCTGCTACGCCCAAATCATAAAAAATGGCGCACCATGCAAACGGATGAGTATTGAGAATGCGGAGCTGACTAAAATTTCACTTAATTCCTTTGTCACGATGAAAATTACATTTGCCAATATGCTGGTCGATTTGTGCGAGCGCATTCCGGGAGCGGATGTTGACATTGTAGCCGATGCCCTGGGCTGCGATAAGCGGATCGGCCATAAATATCTTAAGGGAGCCATAGGATATGGCGGCCCATGCTTTCCCAGGGATAATATTGCACTGGCTTGGATTGCCCGTAAGCTTGGATCAAAAGCGGATTTGGCAGAAACAACCCACCTTTGCAACCGGGCGCTGCCTGGAAAGGTTGTCGAGCGACTGCGGCCGCTTATTAAAAATGGTGAAACGGTTGCCATTCTGGGGTTGGCGTATAAGCCTTTTTCAAATGTGATCGAAGAATCTCAGGGAATTGAACTGGCCAGGGCGCTCTCAGATGCCGGGGCGCGGGTAATTGGATACGATACCCTAGCCGCAGAAACTGCCAGGGTGGCTTTAGCAGATTACGCTCTAGTGCTGAATTCGCTTGCCGATTGCCTCGAGCAGGCTGACGTCGTTCTTGTTACAACCCCGGATCCGGCTTTTATCTCACTGAAACGCTCAGATTTCAGGCGCAACCCGGTTACGGTGGTTGATTTCTGGCGCATATTGGACAGGGAATTATCCGCGGCACCGGGGATTTGCTACATTCCTATTGGCCACAGTATCGACAATGAAGCTAATGCTGCCCGCCTTGACTCTTTCTGGGGCAGCAGCAAGGAAAATCGGGGCTAGACCCATTGTGCTAACCTTTTTTTCTATTCCCAAGCCTTTCAAGGGGCATGTTAATATCATTCAGCGCAATGCTATTCAGAGCTGGATACAGCTGAAACCTGCCTGTCAGATTATCCTGTTTGGTGATGATGAAGGCACAGCTGAAGCTGCACGAGAATTCGGACTGCACCATATCCCAGATATAGTACGCAATGAATATAATACCCCAGTCCTGAATGATATTTTTGAAAAAGCTGAAAAATTCGCAACCACGAGCCGGCTCTGCTATATAAATGCAGATATTATTTTATTGGGGGGGGTTTTGGAAGCTATACAGAATGTCCGGCTCAAGCGTTTTCTTATGGTCGGTCAGCGCTGGGATATGGACATTGACAGTCCGCTTGATTTCAGCCGAAACGACTGGGGGGGGAACCTGCGCAACCGCCTGTTGAATAATGCTAGTCTTCACAGCATTGATGGTATTGACTATTTTATTTTTTCATCCGGCATCTGGGGGCACATCCCGCCATTTGCCGTAGGACGAACGGCTTGGGACAACTGGCTTATCTATAGCGCCTGCGCACGGCGTGCAGCGGTAATAGACGCATCCCGGGTTATCACGGCACTCCATCAGAACCATGATTACTCCCATGCTCCTAACGGATGGAAAATGGTTTGGGAAGGTCCGGAATCGATTCGAAACAAAGAGTTAGCTGGCGGTAAGGGAAAATTATTTACGCTACTCGATGCAAAATGGATATTGACTCCTGACGGTTTGGTTCACCCCCAAACACCATCACATCTACAACGACAGCAAGTCACCTGGCCTGTTCTTCATCCTGTTCTATACGCTTTTAAAGCGAATATCCTAAAAATTATTGCTCTGCCAAGACGATTGGCCGGCTTCATCCTGCGCTGCGCCAGGCGCTTTCATTCAATAAATTAATGTTTTTAATTTCTGTTTGCATACCCACTTTCAATAATGCCGAGTACCTGGAGGAGTCTATCGCAAGCGCCCTCAACCAGGATTATAGGAACATTGAAATAGTTATTGTTGATGACGGTTCAACAGATACAACTAAGCATATTGTGCGGGGAATAACAGATCCGAGAATACGATATGTTTACAAAGAGCACTCTAATACCCCCGACACCAGAAATCGAGCGATTAAAGAAGCATTAGGTGAATATATCCTTTGGCTTGATTCAGATGATGTCCTGCTAACGGAGGTTATAAGCTCATATATAAAAATTGTTGATGCGCGCACGGATGTCATATACGGCGATCTCTACATAACGGATGCCTGCCTCAATATAAAAAAAGAATGCATTTATGCTAACTGGCAGAATAAAAATACCGAGCTTCTGTCCAGCCTGGTACATGCTGATCGTATCCCAAACTCGTCGACACTAATAAAAAAAAGTTTATTTGATAAAGTTGGACCTTACGACACTTCTTTTACACGCGCTCACGATTATGAATTCTGGACACGAGCGGCAAAGCAGGCGAGCTTCAAACATGTGGGCAAGACAGTTTTGAAATGGCGCTGGCACAACAGCAATATGTCATCCGGATCTGTTGCAATTGATACCCGATACGAAGCAAGAATAGTAAAGAACATGCTAAAAATGTACCCTCTGCAGGAGCTGTTTCCCGGGCTTAGCTGGCATGCTGCTGCCATTAATTGCATACAGGCGCAAGCATATTTGCTGGTGGTAAAAAGGCTTCTGACACTACTGGACTTGCATGGCGCATTGGATTATGCGCAGATAAGCCTGCAACTGAATCCCGCATCTCAGATACAAGATATTATTCAAGCAATTCAAGCATTCATATCAAAATATCCTGATAAAGCTCATATAGCGCGTGCATCCAGCCAGTGCATGGCCTCGATCGCTGCGATGGAAGCGCACTTGAATACTGCTATAAAAATATGTCGGCCCCATGGCTATAGAAACCCCGCCGCCTTTTCACGAAAGCTGATTTCGGCAATAGCAGAGCGGTGGCGAAAAGCATACAAAAGCTAATTATGAAAATTTTGCTTGTTGTCCATAACTTTCCTCCTTCAGGCCTTGGCGGTAGCGAGTCCTACACCAGCCAGCTCTCAGAAGCGCTAAGCGCAAGCCATGATGTCCGTCTGTTTTATACAGTCCCTGACGAAGGCACCCCTCGGACTGTTCAGACGGGCCACAATAACGGCATAGCATTCTGGGCGCTTAAGAAAAATTTTTATATTTTTGATCGGCCGTTCCATGAACGCAGCAGATGGGTTGAACGGGAATTTGTCAGAGCAGTCGATGCATTCAAGCCCGATATTGTGCACTTCCAGCATCTTATCAATCTGTCGCTGACGCTGCCCAGCGTGGCAAAAAAGCTCGGCATTCCTTCCTGTTTTACACTCCATGATTTCTGGCTGCTGTGCCCCCGGAATTTTTTTCTGAATCAAAAAATGCGGCTTTGCCCCGGTTATGAAGCTCAGCGCTGCAGTGACTGCTTATCGGACAGGACAGGCTATTATAATCTTCCCAGCCGTGGAGCATTGCCTATACGTCTTTTTAAGCAGACCGCTAAACAGGGAATTAATTACGCAAAAAAAAAGCTCCTCTATTTCAGTCTTTTCTCATGGCGCCCATCTTTAATAAATAAAATTTTCCGTAACATTGATCTTTTTATCGCTCCCTCGAACTTTCTGCTCGAAAAGTTTGTCAGGACCGGAATCCCCCCGGAAAAAATAGTATTTTGCCGCCATGGATTCGATACCCAAATTTTTCGCGATATCAAAAAAACATCTTCCCCTGCTTTGAGATTTGCCTTTATTGGGGGCATACGTCCCCATAAAGGAATTGATACATTAATTGCTGCATTCAACCTTATTCCGGCGCCGCATGAGCTCAAAATTTATGGTGGCGTCAATCCTTTAGTTCGTCAGGATCTTCAACGAAGAATTAAGAACCCTCTCATTCACATCATGGGAGCGCTGAAACAAAAAGATAAAAAAAAGGCTTTCTCTGATATTGATGTACTTATACTGCCATCGCTGTGCTATGAAAACTGTCCTGTTGTGATCAATGAAGCCTTCATGACAAAAACCCCGGTAATCGTCTCAGATCTGGGCGGAATGGCCGAGCTTGTCGAGGACGGGGTTTCAGGGCTGACATTTACGGCTGGGGACAGCACGGCCCTTGCTGAAAAAATCACAATGTTTATTAATGATAAAAGCTTGAAAGAACGGCTTGCAACCCAAATTCCTGTGGTGAAAGATATTGCAGTCCACGCTGATGAAATAGTACAGCTGTACGGTGCACTGATAGGCTCACGCAACTCTCAGCCACACGATTACAGACATCGTTTTTTTCAGACATCTAAAAAGTCAGGGTCTTCACAATGAAGATTGGCTACTTCTATACCCCCTACTACCCGGTTACCGCAAGCTGCTCGGTGCATGGCTACTGCCTTATGCAGGCGCTGAAAAATCGCGGGCACCAGATACTTTCCTGTCTGGGCGACGGCAATCCCGACTGTATTAATTTCAACCGCACCAGGGCGGGAGCCATCAAGCTGGCGCTTGCTGCTGATGTCCTCTACATACGGGCCTCGGCGCTTTCCAATATGCGCAATGCAACCCTGCTGAGGCTCATCCGGCCGTTTTCACTTCCGGTTGTCTGGGAGGTGAATGCCCCTGTTGAGGAATTAAGATCTACGCTGCCCCCCGGCAAAGAGCGCGAGAGACTTCTCAAGACAGAAAAGATTAAGCTAAAACTTCTTGCAAGCCTCGTTACCGCTGGAATCGGAGTATCAGATATTCTTCAAGATTATATGCGGCAGGAGCTTGGCATAAAAAAAACCTACACTATACCAAACGGATCAGTGCCATCTGCTTTTGAGCCGCACAACATCAAAAAGACCTGCCTGGAACATTTTGCCGGGAAGTTCAAAGTGTGCTGGGCCGGTGATGCAAGGATCTCCTGGCAGGCAATAGATCTCATCATCGAAACCGCACAGCACATGAAAAAAACAGACCCCGATATCCTGTTTATCATCATCACCGGTGAAAGCTCACTGGCCTTCCCCGTGCTCACAAACCTTATGGTGCTCCGACAGGTTCCATTCACCGACATTCCCCACTACCTCGCAGCCACTGATGCATGCCTGTGCCTGTACAAAAATCACGCAATGGGCTTCTACAACTCCCCGCTGAAGCTCTTTGATTACATGGCCGCAGGCAAACCCATTATCGCTTCACCGCTTGGCCAGCTGGGCAAAATTCTTCACCACGAAGTTAACGGCCTGCTTACAGACGATACCGTACAAACAACCGCCGACTATCTGCGGCTGTTAAAAAGCAACCCGGCACTGCGGCGGCAACTCGGCGAGAATGCCCGTCAGGATGCCCTTGATTATTACAACTGGGACAGGGTCGCCCTTGAGACCGAATCAGTCTTAATCGATGCGATAAAAACAAAATGCCAGCGGCATTTTTTCAGATGAGCTGACCATGAACGCCTCACTCTGTGCGATTATTGTTACGTATAACGCCGAGCAGTGGATATCTCCCGCCATTAAAAGCCTGCTGCAAAGCACGATACCCATGATGATAGTCGTGGTTGACAATGCCTCTTCCGACAGGACCCTTGCCATTATTGCATCCTCCTATGCCGAGGTCGCTGTTCTAAAAATGCCTTCCAATCGGGGGTTTGCAGCAGCCAACAATGAAGGCATTCGCCATGCGCTCGCACAGGGCGCGGAATATGTGTTTCTTTTAAATCAGGATGCACGGGTTGCGCCCGATACAATCGCACATCTGGTCACCGCCATGAAGGATCACGCGGACTTCGGCATTATAAGCCCCCTGCATCTGGATTATGAGGGTCAGGCCCTTGACAGCTTGTTTTCGCAGTATATCCTGCAGAATCAAACGGTTTTATCAGATGCGGTGCTGGGGCAACTGCACAGAATTTACGACGTACCTTTTATTAATGCGGCAGCCTGGCTTATGAGCCGACACCTGCTTGAAACGGTGGGAGGATTTGATCCTATTTTCTTCATGTATGGCGAAGATAATGATTATTGCGTCAGGGCGCGACATCATGGCTTTAAAATCGGCATTACACCAGATGCCCGTATTTTTCACTGGCACGGCGCTGCAAGCGGCCAGAGCAGCTCAGTCAAAAAAATGACGCACGTACTGTATACCCAGGCGATCAATAGTCTGAAGAGGCCGGATCGGAAGCTTTTACGCAATCTGCCCGGCTTTCTTATTACCTGGGCGCGCAAATGCCTGCACGCCGCCATAGAGGGCGATGCCAAACAGTGTGCGGCTGTTATTGCCTCATTGCTGAAAGTTATACCGGACTTGCATCTTATAAAATCGCATCAGGATCTGTGCCGAAAACCTGGATCGTCATGGCTGTAAATCATTAACATTCAAAACAGTTCCAGGCATCAGTAAATTTCTATGGGTTCTCCCCAAAAAATACTTATGTTGATCGGCCAGTTTTATCCTGCCATCGGCGGGGCTGAACGGGAATGTCAAAATCTTTCCCGAAAGCTTATCACTTTGGGTCACCGCGTAACCGTGCTCACGGGATACAGAGATGGTTTGCCGCCATTTGAAATTGTCGACGGCATACCGGTTTACCGCAAAATCCGCGGCTGGCATGTGTTTGAATTAACCTATATGCTGTCAGTCTTTTTACTGCTCTGGAGATTGCGCAAAGATTTTAATCATATTATTTGTTTCGGGCTGTACCTGTACACGGCTCCCGCAGTGCTTTTTTCCCTGTGCAGCGGCAAGAAGGCCTTTTTTCGTCTTGAGTGTAGTGGCGCGTCTGGCGATTTTTGCCGAATCCTTCAGCTGAAGTTAGGCCGGCTTGTTAGCCGCTGCGCACAATGGGCGCAGCGAATTATTGCGATCAGCAGCGAAATTGAGCGCGAGCTTCTGCGTAACGGCTTTTCTCAAAACAAAATTATCCGCATTCCCAACTCTGTTGACACCCGGCGGTTTACCCCTGTACTCGATGCTGAAATTCCAGATGTGCCATGTATCAGCTTCATCGGCAGGCTCGACAGGCAAAAAGGAATTGATCTGCTCCTGCTAGCTTTAAAAAAGCTTTTTGATAACGGCGTACCCTTCAAGGCCTTTATTGTAGGTGATGGTCCAATCAAGCAGGAACTCATGGAGCTGGCTGAACAGCTCTTGATTTCTGGTGTTATAACTTTTGCAGGCCTGCAGCAGGACACAGTACGATTTTATCGTCAGACCAACATACTGGTTCTGCCTTCTCGCGATGAGGGGCTGCCTCTGGTGCTGCTTGAAGGCATGGCCAGCGGCCTTGGCATAATTGCAGCATGCGTGGGGGGGGTTCCCGAAGTGCTGGATCCTGATGCCACCCGTCAGTCTCAGCCTGCTGCTTTCAGCATCTGCGACAATGGCATCCTGGTGCGTCCGGAAGATGCGACAGAACTTGCTGCAGCAATGCAGTATCTCATCGAAGATACTGCTCTGCGACAGCATCTGGGAACTAATGCACGCAAACATATTGAAACACACTATACGCTTGACGCCGTTGCTGATCAATACCTGAAGCTTATCACCGCCCTTTGACACGCTCAGAGCTTTTTTAGTTTCAGCGACCGGCAATAAAAAATTACCTTGTTAAGTATGTACTTAAGTCGGTTTACCACATTCTAATCTCTTGATTAGGCTAACTCCACCAATGAATTCTCCACGCATTCTCATGATCATATCTCTTTTTTATCCAGCACTTGGTGGCGCAGAACAGCAAACACTCAGGCTTGCTGAACTGTTAACAAAAAAAGGTGTTGCGGTGACGATTCTCACTCGCAAAATGCCAAATAGTAAATCATTTGAGATAATAGGAAATGTTCCCGTTTACAGATCGATCAGAACACTGCCATGGGGGAAACTGTTTGGCATCAGTTATTGCCTGTCTTGTTTGTGGTATCTGCTGCGCAAGCGAAATTCCTACGATATAATTCATTGCCATATTCTTCAGGGGTTGCATTCTTTTGCTGCAGTCTGTATAAAGCGGCTATTCAATAAAAAAGTGGCGATCAAGGTGGCGATGGCAGGAGCTATCAGCGATTTTGCTGTACTAAAAAAAATGGCCTTCGCCAATGTATTCCTTAGGCAGATTCAGCAGGTTGACCGTTTGGTTACAATTTGCTCGCAGTCTACGCAGGAAGCTTTGCATGAGGGTTTTTCTCCTCAAAACATTATCCAGATTCCTAATGGCGTTGATATAGAACAGTTTACGCCCGGACGGGAAGCTGAAAAAATCCGGGGCAGAATTATTTTTGTAGGCACTCTGGATTATCGCAAAAATGTCTCTCTGCTTATCACAGCAATAAAAATGTTAAAAGATGCCGGGATACTGGTTACGCTTGATATTATTGGAGATGGCCCTGAATTTCTACAGCTTCAAAAAATGACTGGCAGCCTTGATATAGCAGATAAAATTAATTTTCTAGGCGCATTTTCTGAAATTGCTCCTTTTTTGCAGCGTGCTCATATATTTGTTTTACCCTCACAATTTGAAGGTCTCCCCAATGTTGTTCTTGAGGCAATGGCGTGCGGGCTTCCCGTTATTGCAACACAGGTAGGCGGAGTGCCTGATATCATACAGCACAGAGTAAATGGTTTGCTCATCCCCCCCGGTGATACTGATGCCATATGCGCCGCCATCAGAGAGCTTTTTGATAACGCAACCCTTGCCGAAGAGCTTGGCATGCGGGCACGACAAACAGTGGTGGCACATTTCTCTCTTTCTGCCATAGCAGACCGATATGCAGAGCTTTACAAAACCCTTTTCCAGGCAGACTAAAATCCTCCCGCTATTCGGCACGCTAAAAAACCTCACCTGCGCTCTGCGCTTAAATAACACTGCAAGCCTTCGCCCGCGGTTAAAAAAACCTGTTTAACTAAGCTACTCACTGTAGACAAGCAATGGTTACTGAACCCATAAAAAAAACCCCGGCCAATCGCATTTTAATGATTACTTCTTTGTTTCAGCCTGTCGCAGGAGGAACGGAGCGCCAGGCTTTAGCTCTTTCGCGTGCCCTTCAAGCAAGGGGCATTTCAGTCTGGATATTAACCAGAAGCCTCAAAAATCTGCCCGCTCGCGAAAATATTGATGGCATTGAAACATTTCGCAACATACGCACACTACCACTGCCGATGCTTTTTGGCCTGACCTACTTTATTTCGGCCATGAAGTTTATTCTCACTTACAGGAATAACTTTACCATTGTGCATTGCCATATTTTACAGAACTATCACTCTATTGCAGCCATACTGGCAAAATGGCTGTTTAAAAAAAAAGTTGTTATAAAGGTGGCTGCTACGGGACCGCTGAGTGATATATGTATGGCAAAAAAGTCGCTGTTAGGATGCTTGTTTTTAAACATTGCCAAACACGCCGATGCCATCATTGCACTATGCGCCCAGGCTGAAAAAGAACTCGTTGACACCGGTTTCCCGAGAGATCGAATAGTAAGAATCCCCAATGGAGTTGACGCATCGCTTTTCAAACCTGATGCTGAAGTCTCTCGGCTACCCGGCAACCTACTCTTTGTAGGAAGACTTGATTATATGAAGGGTGTAGACATCCTTCTAAAATCAATTGCATCATCACACACTGGCGACAACCAAATCTCCTGCTGCATTGTTGGCGATGGTCCTTTCAAAAAAACACTGCAACAACTAGCCTGCGAACTTGACATTGCAGATAAGGTTACTTTCGCTGGGGCATGCACAAATGTCTTGCCCTATTTGCAAAAGGCGTCTTGTTTTGTCCTTCCCTCTCGGTCTGAAGGCATGCCCAATGTGCTACTTGAAGCAATGGCATGCGGGTTGCCAATCATCGCCACCTCGGTCGGCGGAATTCCTGACATCATTACAGATGGCCGTAATGGTTTGCTTATCCCCCCCGATGATGTTCCGGCTTTAAGTCTGGCGCTTGCCAACGTGCTGACTGACCATGATCTTGCGAGGAGACTCGGCAAACAGGCAAGCATGGATGCCGAAAAACATTTTTCCATTGATAAAGTGGCCGATGCATACCTTGCGCTCTATCACACCCTTACCACTCAAAACTACTAATTAGCTTTTAATGAACAAATCATTTTTTTCTTTTGTAAAACCGCTCCTTCCGCTGATGGCAGGATGCATTGCAATTCTGCTGTTTTGCCCTCAAGTATTCCGTGAGCTACGAATCCCTGATCCCCCCAAAAGCATGACCTATCAATACCAGTTTACAGATAATGCAGCGGCAGAGCAGTCACAGAATATGCGCACAGAAGGCTTTAGAAATTCGGCAAGCGGCCTGGCGCTTGATCCGGACAAAAAAGGAATTTGCGAATGGTCCATTCAAAAAGAAAAAGATCAGGGATGCCTTCTCAGAATATGGCTGTATGGCGCACCTGAACATCCAAGCACCCTAAGCCTGTCGGTTGATAGCGGTAAGACATATGCAGTTATTGCGGACAATAAAAACCATGTCGGCAAAGTTCTTGACATAAACGATCTGGCGCAGACATCGACCAAACTACTTTTTAGAATAAACGCGAAAAACCATGCGCCCTACCCAAGCGTTATTTCTGACCGTTTGGATATCTATATAGGCGCAGGCCCCAACGTAGTGCCGCCACTGCCGGATATGGCCATTCCTTGCGCTGTTTTTCTTCTTCTATACTATACAGTCTTTATAATTTTAAACCGGAAGGCAGGCATACAGACAATCATGGGCAGAGGTGTTGTGTGCTGCATCATATTCGCAGCCTTTTATTTGCGCTGGAATGAAACAGCACGTCTTGCCGGCACCGCTCTTGACGGCGATGCCCTTAGCTATTTACATTATGCCCGCATCATGGATCTTTTCAGCCCTACTGGCTTTTTCTCGGCCCAATTCGGCATGAGAGAGCCGATGTACCTCTTCATCGCCAAAGCCACTCTTGCGCTGTTTGGTTTTTCAGAAACACATCTGCGCTTCGTCTCATGTGTATTTTCAGTTTTCGTCATAATTTTATCATGGCAGCTGGGAAAAAAATGGCTGAACGAACCTGTTGGCCTGCTGGCTGCAGCCATACTGGTTGTCCATCCGTATCTAATCGAGTTGAGCGGCCGTGGGCTCAGGGAAGAGATGTTTACCTGCCTGCTCCTGCTGCTGTTGAACGCGGTAAAAAAAATATCCGCGGAATCTTTAATGCCAAAAACGCTATTTGTCGGCTTGTTAATCGGTGCGCTCCTGTTGACTCGCTCTGAAACACATCTGATGATCCTTGCTGTTATGGTCTGCCTTGTGCTTTTTGGGGAAAAAACCCTGAATTGGCGGACAGCATTAATCTCTCTCAGCATCGGAATCATACTGTTTGCACCCCACCTTTACAATACGTACCGTCTGAATGGCAACATTTTCAATACAATGAATATTCAAGCTCGTTTCTACGCCAATATGGAATTTGCAGGTCGCCCCGGATTCCCTACGAAGGAGGAGCTGGCTGTCAAGGGCCTGTGCAGCGGGCCATCAATCACGCCTTTTGAATATTTTTTCAAGCTTCATACCCCGTGGGAATTAGCCGCAAAAAGCGCCATGGGTTTCTGCAAAACGACTTTTGCCATGCCTTTTTCCTTTGCTTCAAGCAAAGGCAATCAGAGCAAAATGCAGTATTCATTGGAATGCATGAAAAACAAATTCTCCCCAGCAGCTTGCGGTGAAAGTCTCCGTTGGCTTGCTGAACTAACAATAAAAGATATTTTAGATTATTGCATTGCAATTCTGCTTGCACTATCTTTTATTGCAGGCATTGTTTTATTAATCATCAATCGCCAATTTTTCATCTGCAGCTGCCTTGTCACTCTTCAGTTGCACACCTCCTTTATCGCCAGTTTCGGCATAGACCAGCGTCTTACGGTACATGCCTACCCTGTTACGGCTATCTGCTGCGCTTATGCTTTGCACTGCATCGGTATGCGTCTGCATCAAAAAGTATTCCTGCCATTTGTTCATTGTCGACCGATGAAGCCATGATACGCGCAATTCAAATAAAAAAAGCTCTCGCCACCCACTGGCAGCTCGGTCTCATCGTGCTTCTTGCTTTGTCACTAAGGGTGTGGGGCATTACCTTTGGGCTGCCCGGAATCGATCATGGCGATGAAGCAGAAGTTGTCAATCATGCCGTCCGGTTCGGCAGCGGGGATCTCAATCCTCACCGGTTTGTGTATGGATCACTTTTTCAATACATTTTATTTTTTTTCTACGGGATGTATTTTGTTTTTGGCTATCTTACCAATACTTTTTCATCAGTGCATGAGTTCGCACTTTATTTCGCTCAGGATCCAGCAATATTTCATCTTATTGCACGCTCCCTATCTGCCATTCTCGGAACTGCGACTGTCATTCTTGCATACCGCGCGGGCAAACACATCAATGACCATACAACTGGCCTGCTGTCGGCGCTTTTCCTCGCCGTCGCTTATGAGCATGTTGTCCACTCCCATTACGGCACTGTTGATATAGCGCTGAGTTTTTTCTTTGCTTTGGCGGTTTATCGATGCCTTCTACTCTACGAACATGGCAGATGGCAAGATTATATATGGGCTGGAGTCTGCGTAGGGCTTGCGTTTGGCGTCAAGTTCAACGGCATTTTCGCGGTAATCCCTCTCGTGCTTGCTCATCTTTTCAGAAACCATGCAGGGATACACCAGCGCATTTTTTCACCCAGGCTGGCAGGAGCTGCGGGCTGCATATTCCTGGGGCATATCATGGCCTGCCCGTTTTTTTATGTCGAAATCCCACTGGTGCTGCGCGAAGTGACTCAGATGCGCGACCTGCACGGCGCATCGACATTCACTCTGATTCCATATTTACAAGGTCTCAGCAGCGGGTTCTGGGGAATCCCGCTTGGCGGTCTTTGTCTGCTGGGTTTGCTTGAAGGCGTGGTCAAAAACAAAAAAAAACTGCTTATAGTAATCACGATTATCGCCATACTTTTTTTTGCATCCCTGCACCGGTATGTTGAAGCCAAATATATTTTACATGTTTTCCCACTTCTGGCAGTATGTGCCGCAACGCTCCTGGTACGGTTGCTCAAGAAAAAAAATACTTTCATTGTGTACCTGGTCGCCTGTATTGTCAGCATGCATTCGCTCTACCATGTTTGCTGCTGGGATTATGAACATACACGCACAAGTATTAACCTTATGGCAAAGCAGTGGATCGAACAAAATCTGCCCGTCAATGCCAAAATACTGGTTGACAATGTCGGCAATGAAGGCCCGAAGCTTGAAAATTCGCCTGAAAACTTCAGGCGCCAGTATGAAAAAGCTGCCGGGCACAACCTCATGAAGGCAGACTATCTCAAATTAAAATCCGAGCTGAAGCCTGCCGTCTATTATGACATATCGCTGGTAGACTGCTCTGCAGGTTCAATCGCAGATGACTATGAGCAGTATCGCACATGGGAGGATCTTGAAAAAACAGGCCTTCCGGCCAGCTATTACCGAGAAAAGGGATTTCAGTATATCATCATGACTGATCGGTATAACACTCACATGGGTGAAGGATTTTTGCTGTTGAAAGAATTTAAACGGCATGCAAAGACGATCCATGTGTACGCAGTGCCCCCGTAATAGATCACTGTCGTTTTTTAACTCCGCGCATGCCCACCTTCGGAATAAAGCCATGCTGCAGCATCCTCTCCACAGCAATCCCATCCTTCGCGCACCATGCAAGCATTTCCTCCTTGGTATGATGGTATTGAAACGGCGGTGCAAGCCAGTCAAAATTTTCAAGCAGCCGCACACGCCAGTTGTTATGCACTGAAAAGGTAAAATATTTAAAAAAAGGAACCTTACCAAACAGGGCAAGCACATGACAAAAAGTATACAGCACTTTATGCGGCATGCTGACGGTTATACGCCGCAAAACATTCGAACCCCTCTCCCGCAGAAGCACCAGCAACCAGTAAACCCTTTGTGTGAGGGCATGACGTATAAACCTCGCCCTGTCCGGCCGCAGCGGATTGGTGATAAAATCGGCATACCTGCCGGCTGTTCCATACACCCAAACGGAAAGCAAACCGCCGGTCTTTAGCTTTCGGACCAGGGCAGAAAAAGTTTTCTCAGTACTGGGTGTATGGTGCAGCACGCCAAGACTATACACACTATCAAAGCTTGCATCTTTGAAAGGAAGCCGCATCAGGTCAGCTTTGACTATATGCACATTGGGCATATGCTCTGTCAGCTTGTAAGCACTGAGCACGCTTTCACTCAAATCAACCCCTATAACCTCCTCACCGCCCCGTGAACCTGCAACCCGTGTAAACCGCCCCATGCCGCAGCCCGCATCGAGAATCAGCCTGCCGTTTAATTCAGATGGCTCAAACTGTGTCTCATCAAAAAATATACGCTCCTCTTCCTCGGCAAAGCAGGCAGGATAGCGAGTCCATTCATAACCGAAACGCTGCCGCGTCTGCTCGTTTTCCGCAGACAGTCGACAACCATCCTGCAGCATGACGGGAACAGCATTGACTATCGGATACCGCAAACCGCAGGCACAATTTAAAATACCGTCGACAATTTCCCGCTGCATACACTCTGTACAGCGTCCCGGCAAAGCCACGTCTTGATCTTTCCAGAAACAAGCAGCGCATGGCTGTCGGGGGTTCCCGGAATGTTCTTCAAGCCGTCTTTCCCTCATCACGGTCGGATGCAAATTCCCGCCACACACCGGACACACCAGAATATTTAACAACCGATATTTCATCCAAGCCAGTCCTTCAGCTTATAATACTTCGGTTTTGATCCAAACAGCATGCAGCACCGTGCACATGCCGGAAAGGCTTTTGCTTGTTTCAGCCGATGCCGCAGGCGCCGGGCATATGATCCATTCCACAGTTTGCTGAACAGCTCGTCCTTGACATTGCCCATCTGCGGCAAAAAGCAAAACGGGCTTGCAATGACATTGCCTTTGGGAGTGACTGCCACATTGCGCCACAGTGCGCTGCATCTGTCATAAAAGACGAACCGGCATGGATCGCTGTAGTAGGCGGCAGCATCTTCCATGCTGAGCTCGGGCATCTGATGGATACGGAGCCTTCCCCGATAACTCCTGCGAACAGCCTTTATCTGCTCGGAAGCAGCCTGCATGTCGATATTTCCGATATCAACGCCCCGTATGTTTTCCTCGGCAACGGGAAACGTTTTGCAGCACTGTTCATTGTGGCGCCGGACTATGCTCGCATCCTTGAACCAGAGATGATTGAAGGTGATGCTTGCAACAGGTAGCTCCTGCTCCACAATCCAGTCGACAAAGGGCGCCAGGTTCCGGCAATTGTAATCGGATACCGTACAGGTAATATTAATAAAGGGGTACTGCTTCCCCTGCTCCCGCCTGGCTTTTGCAAGGGCTGCGATTCCCTGCATCGCCCGAGAAAATGTTCCCGCCACACCGCGAATTGCATCGTGTAGATCTTCGAGACCATCAAGCGAAACAGTAATATCGATATCAAATGGGCTTTTGCACACCGTGGTCAAACATGTTGCATGCGGTTCGAGCAATGTCCCGTTTGTAGTGATATGCAGCTGCAAACCTGTCGCAGCGATATGTTCGATAATTTCTCTAATGTGCGGATACAGAAACGGCTCCGTGCCGGTAAGCAGGACGAGCGGCCTGGGTTTAAACCGGGCAAGATCGTCAATCAGCCGAAACCAGTCCTCCAGAGTCATTTCATCAGGCCCTGAAGTTATTGACTGCACAAGCAGAGAGTCGGGTTCGCCGGCATGGGCATTTTTATAGCCGATATCGCACATACGGCAGCGAAGATTGCACCTCTCAGATAAAATCAGGCAGACTGATTGGGGAGGGAAACTGTAGCCATTGAAAAAACGATAATCGATATTGAAAAAATCAAACAATCGCACAAGTCTGCGGCAATAACCGGGCAGGTTCGCCGCATGCTGCATCCCTGAAAGAAATGAATGGCCTCTTTTCATGCTGTGTGCTCCGGCTCGGCGTGAAGAGAGTTGTAGAGAGCTTCATAGCGCGCAACAGCATCCTGCAGATTGTGCCGCTCTCGCACATAGGTGTGGGCGCGCGCGGCAAGCGCCTGCGACTGGCGCTGGTTATCAAGCAAAGAACGCATTGCTGCGTCAAGGGCTGCCTCGTCGCCATAGTCAACCAGCAGGCCGTTCTCGCCGTGCGACACCAGCTCATTATTGCCCGCAACATCGGTAACAATGACTGGAAGGCCGCAGGCCATTGCCTCAAGAACCGCATTGGATTGTCCCTCGAACTGCGAAGGCATGACAAAAAGATCAGC